>CACZQE010000050.1 GCA_902783205.1 uncultured Lachnospiraceae bacterium
AGTAAAAAAGTAAAATTCAAGCTATACAAGGAGACAGCAGAGTTGCGCAGGCTTTTTGATTGTGATACACTGACAAAGATATAAGATTTTTACCTGTGTCTGCAGGATAAAGCAAAGGAAGGATTGGGATTATGACAAAACAGACAATCGCGGTAATTATGGGAGGCCGTTCTTCTGAACATGAAGTATCATTGGTTTCCGGCGCGACAGTAGTCAGAAACATTGATAAAGACCGGTATGATGTCATCATTATCGGAATCACCAAAGATGGCCAGTGGAAGCAGATCCGCAGCCTTGATGCACTTGAGAACGGGACATGGCAGGATAGTAAGACACATGTGATCCTGAGCCCGGAAACAGGAAAGGGAGAACTTCTCCTGATCAGAGACGACCAGGTCAACAGTATTCACGTAGATGTGGTCTTCCCTGTACTGCATGGTATGAACGGGGAAGACGGCACCATTCAGGGCCTGTTTGAACTGGCGCAGATTCCCTATGTGGGCTGTGGTGTGCTGGCTTCAGCGTGCGGTATGGACAAGTTCTATACCAAGACGATCGTAGACAGGGAGGTCGGCATCCGGCAGGCAGAGTTTGTCGGTGTGCGCAGGCATGAACTTTCGGATATGAAAAAGGTGATTGACAAAGTGGAGAAGAGACTTTCCTATCCCGTATTTGTCAAACCCTCCAAGGCCGGATCATCCCAGGGCGTCAGCAAGGCATTTGACAGCGGAAGCCTGGCTGCTGCTCTTGTTCTGGCAGCAAAGCATGACAATAAGATCCTTGTGGAAGAGACCATTCGGGGCAGAGAGATCGAGTGTGCTGTCCTGGGCAGCAGGGCCCAGACAGAGGCATCCGGTGTCGGAGAGGTGCTTGCGGCGGAAGAGTTTTACAGCTATGACGCAAAGTACAACAACGAGGATTCCAGGACCATCGTGGATCCCGACCTGCCTGAAGGAAAGGAAGATGAGATCCGCAATGCGGCTGTGGCCATCTACCGGGCCCTTGACTGTGAAGGCCTTTCCAGAGTGGATTTCTTTGTGGCTGAAGGCAGCAATGAAGTGGTCTTTAACGAGATCAACACTCTGCCCGGTTTTACAGCCATCAGTATGTACCCCATGCTCTGGGAGGCAAGAGGACTTTCGAAGGAAGCCTTGATCGATAAACTGATCGAACTGGCCTTCGCCCGCTATGACAACTGATTCCTGTCAAAACCGATTCCATGGAAATATAAGTATAAAAAAGCAGCGGCTCCTTTCGGAAGCCGCTGTTTTCGCTTTTAAGAATGAATCCGCCGGATACAGGCAGATTATTTGGAAGCCGCGTCATGAGCTTTTTTCCTGAGCCGCTGCATGAAGCCTCGCTTCTCAGGCTCCGGTACCGGAGCGTTCCTGTAGTTGTTGACGTCTGTGATATAAATACCGCTGAGCATGGCCTTGACCTGTGCCTTGACAGGAATGCGGTCGTATACGTCCTCGTCTGCCAGAAGCGTTGTAACTCTGGGGCCGATTTTGGCTTTGACCACCGGAACCTTGGCCCGGCGCATCCGCTTGGGTGTGGCATCCATGACCGCCTGAGGCAGTCCGGCTTCATTCAGAGGCATCCGCTTCTTGTCAATGATCAGCAAGGTCACCTGCTGTGCGGCACTCATGATTTTTTCTTTCTGTTCGTCCTGCTCTTTCTGGAGCTTCTGCCCTTTCTGGTAGAGGTAAAGCATCGCAATGATGAGTACCGCCAGAACTATGGCAAAAATAATCCATATTTTCATGTTTCAACCTCCTCATTTAAAGCCATATGATTCATAAGGCCTGATTCTTTTAAATATACGCAAAAACCATTCTAGCATTTTTTCAAAAATAAGAAAAGAGAAAAAATAGTTTTTCGATATATTTGTCCCGCAGGCTTTCTCTTATGAATTCCCGCCGCCTGCTTCTTCACCGGTTTTTCCGTCTGCCAGAAGGTCTTCGAGAACAGACCTGGTGTAGTCGGCAGCAAAGCGCTTCTGTTCTTTTGGCAGGTCCTGAATGCGGAAAGGTTCTCCGTAGACGATCCTGACATTTGACGGGCGGATTCTCAGGCCCTTGTTGTTTTCATAGATATCCCGGGTTCCGCTGATGGCTACCGGCACGACAGGAGCCCCTGACCTCTGAGCCATTTTCAGGGCGCCGCCACGGAAGGGAAGGAGTTCACCGGTGGTGCTTCTTGTACCTTCAGGATAGATGAACATGGAATAGCCCTGGTTGATGTTTTCAATTCCGTCTTTGATCATCTGTACGCCCTTCTTGATATCGGAACGATCCAGGTAGAGACAGTTGATTCTCTGCATCCATCCGTAAAGGCCGGGGACCTTTTTGATCACGTCTTTGGCTACGAAGCCCGTGGCGTGGGGAAGTGTGCTGATGGCAGTCACAATGTCGAAATAGCTGGTGTGGTTGCCTACGAACAGGACAGCCTCATCCGGAATTTTGTCCAGACCTTCCACCTCGATTTTGGAACCTGTTATACGCATGATGGTCCGGCAGGCTGACGCAATGTTTTTAAATGACAGGTCTGCAGCCTTCCCGGGGTCTTTTTTTGCCAGTTTTTTATAGTAGAGTCTTTTCGGGAAGGTCAGGAGCAGATAAAAAAACAGGTATACAATTAAAGCAAAAGCCCTTAGATTCATAAGTTCCTCCTTCTGGCCGGGAGCTGTGCCCTTTTGGGCAGGATCAGCGGCCGAAAAGCTTTGTCATATCTCTGAGTCTTGCGGCAATATCGTGGGTAAGAGCGCCCGGATATACCCGGTAGGACCAGTTTCCGTCAGCAACGCCCGGAACATTCATGCGATACTCGCTGCCCTGGCAGAGAAGATCCTGTACCGGAACAATGGCAAAACGGGCAGGGGAACCGAAACATGTCCTGATGAAGTCCCAGCTGATCTGGGAGCCGTCCGTGTTCATGTAGCGGCGAACCTTGTCCCTGAGTTCTTCAGACGCACTGTTATACCAGCCCGTGCTGGTGTCGTTATCGTGTGTTCCTGTGTAACATACGCAGTTATAAGGCTGATTATAGGGCAGATAAGCGCTGTCGTAATCCTCGAAGGCAAACTGGAGGATTTTCATGCCAGGAAGCTCGAAGCGGTCTCTCAGAGCCCGGACTTCATCGGTGATAATGCCCAGATCCTCGGCAATGATCGGAAGATCTTCGCCCAGAGCCTGATGAATGGCGTTAAAGAAGTCATCTCCGGGGCCTTCTACCCATTTGCCCTCCATGGCAGTCTCAGCGGAAGCCGGGATTTCCCAGAAACTTTCCAGACCGCGGAAATGGTCGATCCGGACGATATCGCAAAGGGTGAACATAGTCCGGAGGCGGTTGATCCACCAGGAGAAGCCGGTTTTCTTGTGGTGCTTCCAGTTATAGAGGGGATTGCCCCACAGCTGGCCTGTCGCACTGAAATAATCCGGCGGTACGCCGGATACAACGGTCGGGAAACCGTCTTTATCCAGCTGGAACATCTGCGGTTCCGCCCAGACATCCGCGCTGTCCTGGGCCACAAATATGGGGATATCTCCGATCAGGAGAACATAATGCTCGTTGGCATATTCCTTGAGGGCCCGCCACTGGCGGAAGAAAAGCCACTGGAGAAACTCCTCGTACCTGATCTCGTCTGCCAGATCTCTTCGGATTACGGTCTTCTGGGACTTAGTGGGCTTACGGTATTTTTTCTCCCAGGTCAGCCAGTGGGTTTCATCCTTGCTGGCGCGGATAGCCATGAACATGGAATAATCCTCCAGCCAGGAAGCCTCTTCTTTTACAAATGTGGAGAAAGATTCCCTGAGGCTGTCGTCGTCATCAAGGGCACAAAAACGTACATAAGCTTTTTTGAAAAGCTTGTTTTTATATTTCTTTACCGACTCATAATCCACTTTTTCTTCCGTAAAAGCCGGCCGGTCACTGAGATCCTCCCCGGTGAGCAGTCCGTCCTCTTTCAGCAGTTCGGGACTGATGAGGAGAGGCTGTCCGGCAAAAGAAGAATAGCACTGGTAGGGACAGTTGAACTGGCCGGTGGGTCCGACCGGAAGAGTCTGCCAGAGATGCTGATTGGCTTCTTCGAGAAAATCAACAAAACGGTATGCCTCCGGGCCCAGATCTCCGATTCCGAAATCTCCGGGAAGAGAGGTCGGATGCAGGAGAACGCCTGACATTCTGCGCATACGTTTGTATAAAGGTTCCTGATGGTTCATGAGATGGTACCTCCATTTGTATTCATAATTATGTATGCTATTATACTGTTTTTTTTAACAATTCGCAAGATAAATACCCGGCTGGGAAAGAGGGGAAAGACCAGGCCGGTATTCCGTTAAATTGTCTTCCAAAATAAAAGAAATGGTGATATAATACTTTATCTAATTATCATTCACTATGTTAATATGGATTTTTGTGTCCTGCGGGCACATGATTTTATGTGAAAGTGAACCAAGAGGAATCGAGATGAAAAAGGAAAAAAGAGTATCAAGCCAGCTCAGGATCCTGCTCTGGCTGGCGATCGCCGTTTCCGTTCTTGCCGCTCTTGCCGGCATTCTGGTCCGGGCAAAATACCCGGTATTCGGTTACGGGATCATCTTTGGAGCCATTCTCTGTCTGATCGCCATGATTTTCTATACAGAATCCCTGGAGAAGCAGATCAGCGCGGAGATTGTTTCCGCGGGAATAGAACAGGGGCAGATCCGCAAGGATATCATAATGGAAATGCCTCTTCCCTATGTCCTCACTTCCGAGGAGGGGGATGTGATCTGGACCAGTCCGGAGTTTGAAGAGTATTTCGGGAGAAAGATTACAAAGAGGAACATTTCCCAGATGTTCCCTGAAATCTACAAAAAGATTTTTCCCCAGCGGGGCAGTACCAGGAATTATGACGTGGCATTTGACGATAAGGATTACCGGGTGGAAGCCCGCTATATAAGAACAGCCGCGGACAGCTCCGTGGCGGATTCTGCCGGGCCGGTTGAGGACGGCGGGGAACCGGACGAGTATCTTCTGGCCTTTTACTTCTTTGATGAGACTTCTCTGAGGAGGCATCAGGAGGAAAAACGCAGGAAGAGTCTGGCGGCAGGCCTGATCTACATCGACAATTATGAAGAGGTTCTGGAAGGCATGGAGGAGGTGCGCCAGTCACTTCTCCTGGCCCTGGTGGAACGGAAAGTCGTAAAATACATGCAGGAACTTGATGCCATCATCAAGAAGTTTGAGAAGGATAAGTTCCTCTTCGTTGTGGAAGAACAGAATCTTGAGAAACTGATCTCGTCCAGATTTTCAATCCTGGATGAAGTCCGTACCATCAGTATCGGAAACGAACTGGCCATGACCCTTTCCATCAGCGTAGGTGTTCATGAGGACAGCTACACGGACACCTATGAAAGTGCCCGGATTGCCATGGATATGGCTCTGGGACGGGGCGGAGACCAGGCGGTAGTCCGGGACGGCGAAACGATTTCCTATTTTGGCGGAAAGACCCAGAAGGTTGAGAAGAGCACCCGGGTCAAGGCAAGGGTTAAAGCTCATGCCCTCAGAGAGTTCATGCTGACCCATGACAAGATTTTCATTATGGGACACAGGAATCCCGATGCGGACTGTGTAGGGGCCGCTCTGGGTATCTACTGCATGGCCCAGACCCTGAACAGGGAGGGCTACATTATCATGGATAAAAGCTGGCCGGCCATCGAGCCCATCGTGACGGAACTGATGAAGGAGACGGAGCCGGAAGAAAAGGTCTTCTACACCGGAGAAGAGGCCATGGACATGAACAAGAGCGATGCCATGCTGGTGATCGTGGATGTCAATATACCGTCCATGACAGAATGCCCGGAACTCCTTCGCCAGGTCAGGACGATCGTGGTCCTCGACCACCACAGACAGACCAGCGATACGATCAAAAATGCAGTGCTCTCCTATGTAGAGCCCTATGCCTCCTCCACCTGCGAGATGGTGGCGGAAGTCCTTCAGTATGTATCGGATAAGCCCAAGCTGCGGACTGTGGAAGCAGACGCCCTTTACTCAGGAATTCTGGTAGATACTGACAACTTCGTGATCAAGGCGGGAGTCCGTACATTTGAAGCGGCTGCTTACCTGCGCCGGGCAGGCGCCGACGTGACAAGGGTCCGTAAAATGTTCAGGGAGGATTTTGACCATGTCAAGATCCAGACCTCAATTGTAAATCAGGCAGAAATATTCATGGATGAGTTTGCCATTTCCACCCAGTACGGAAAGAATGTTCCGGGGGCAACAGTAGTAGGAGCCAAGGCGGCCAATTCCCTGCTGAGTATCCGGGGCATCCGCGCCAGCTTTGTACTGACGGCACTGGATGAGGGAATCTATATCAGCGCCCGCTCCATCGACGATGTAAATGTGCAGGTCATCATGGAGAGATTCGGGGGCGGCGGCCATCTGACAATGGCAGCTGCGCAGATTAAGGATATGTCAATACCTGAGGCTGTCCAGCTCCTGAAAAATACGATAAAAGAAATGAAGCAGGAAGGAGATATCTGATGAAAGTAATCTTATTAGAGGACGTGAAGTCCCTTGGAAAAAAAGGCGATCTGGTAGAAGTCAACAATGGTTATGCGAGGAATTACATTTTGCCGAAAAAGCTGGGGGTTGAAGCGTCCAAAAAGAATATCAACGACCTGAAGCTTGCAAAGGCCCATGAGGAAAAAGTGGCGGCTGCCCAGCTGGAAGAGGCTAAAGAACTGGCCGGAAAGCTTGCCGAGAAGGCAGTGACGATTTCCATCAAGGTGGGAGAGGGCGGAAAAGCTTTCGGAGCTGTTTCCTCCAAGGAGATTGCAGCGGCTGTAAAGGATCAGCTGGATCTGGCGGTCGACAAAAAGAAAATCGTCGTCAAAGAGCCCATCAAAACTGTGGGAGAGCATGAAGTGAAAGTGAAACTGCACCCTGAGGTGACAGCGCAGCTTAAGGTTAACGTACAGGGCCAGTAAAGAGGAGCACTTATGCCTGAGGTAGACAGTAATTTTATCAAGAGAATACAGCCCCATAATGAGGAAGCGGAACGATCGGTACTGGGATCCATGCTGATGGACAGGGATGCCATCACGGAGGCCGAAGGTCTGCTGGTAAAGGAGGACTTTTATCACAGGCAGTACGGGATTCTTTTTGAAGCCATGCTGGAGCTTTACCGGGAGGGGAAGCAGGTGGACCTGGTGACCCTGCAGAACCGGCTCAGGGGAAAGGATATTCCGGAGGCATATGCCAGTCCGGAATTTTTCCGCGATCTGGTGGAAGAGGTGCCCACCTCCGCAAATGTGGGAAGCTATGCCAAGATCGTCCATGACAAAGCCACTCTGAGGGAACTGATCCGTGTTACAGAGAACATCGGAAACGACTGCTATCTGGCAAAGGAAGATACGCAGGAGATTCTGGAGAAAACGGAAACGGATATTTTCCGGCTTCTCCAGGAACGCAGGCGGATGTCCGAGCATGTGACCATCAGGGAGATCGTTATGCGTTCCATGGACGCCATTGAGGCGGCTTCCAGGATGAAGGGCAGGATTACCGGTATCGCCACAGGCTTTACGGAACTGGATTATAAGCTGACCGGACTTCATCCGGCAGAACTGATACTGGTGGCAGCCCGGCCGGCCATGGGAAAAACCGCCTTTGTACTGAATATAGCCCAGTACGCTACTTTGCGGGGCGGGAAAAAGGTTGCAATCTTCAGTCTGGAGATGGGTAAGGAACAGCTGGTCACTCGTATGATGGCTTCGGAGTCCATGGTGGATTCCCAGCAGATCAGGACCGGTGATCTAAGAGACAACGAATGGGAGAAGCTGCTGGAGTCTGCAGCCATGATCGGCAAGTCGAATCTGATCATCGATGATTCTGCGGTCACCCTGGCTGAGATACGGTCCAAGTGCAGAAGATACAAGCAGCTCTATGATATAGATATGGTAATCATCGATTACCTGCAGCTGATGAGCAGTTCCGGCAGACGGAATGAGTCCCGCCAGCAGGAGATTTCGGAAATTTCCAGATCTTTGAAGATCCTGGCAAGGGAGCTTAATATACCGATCATCGCCCTGTCCCAGCTTTCCCGTGCAGTGGAGGCAAGACAGGACCACAGGCCTCTTCTGTCAGACCTGAGGGAGTCCGGAGCGATCGAGCAGGACGCGGATGTAGTTATCTTCCTTTACAGGGATGAGTACTATAACCGGGACAGTGAAAAGAAGAATCTGGCTGAAGTCATTGTGGCCAAGCAGAGAAATGGCGATACCGGTACCATAGAGCTGGTCTGGCTTGGGAAATATACCAAGTTCGCCAACAAAGAAAGAAACAGCTGACCGGGGCGGCAGCCGAAAGATGTCTTTTGAGAATAAAGCGAAAAAAACAGGAGGGAGAAGCAAGTGCCATGCGCTTTCTTCTCCCTCCTGAATTATTCTTATAAATTATTCCTGGCTGATAGCACCTGTCGGGCAAACGCCTGCACAGGAACCGCAATCCATACATGCATCGGGATCGATTTCGAACTTGCCGTCGCCTTCGCTGATAGCGCCTGCCGGGCACTCGCCTTCACATGTTCCGCAGCTGATACAATCATCAGAAATTACATATGCCATAATAGTTACCTCCTTAAAATGAAATAAAACCCTTAAGTTTGTATCACTATTCTATACCAGAAAAAAAAGGTTGGCAAGGAAAATTTCAATTGTTACAGGAAAAAAATGTAAGTGTTACAGGAAACTTAATTATCTTTAACTTTCATCGGTCCCGGTTGTCCTGATTTTTTCCATCCCTTATAATAATACTACAAATATGCCGGTATACCGCCGGTGAAAGTCAAGTGGCAAATGCCGGCAGAAGCCGGTCAGATTTCGGGGAAGGAGGAAGAAATGCCGGGATCACAGAAAAAAGACCCTACCATATACCTTATGCTGCTGATGTCGGCAGTCGTCCTGCTGATTCTGGTGCTTGCCGTGTCCGGTTTTATGCTGGTCCGCCGCCAGTATGACGACAGCGGATCGGAAGCAGGAAAGATCTACCTGATCAAGGGACACAGTTCCGGATCCAACAGGTACGAAAAGGTGGATCATCTTTCCTATACAAAGGAAATCCGCTACACGGAGGAAAACCTGGCCCTCCTTGATTCCGACGGGCTCAGGATTACCAGGAATGAAATCTTTGCCCGGCACGGGCGGATGTTTAATGACCAGATCCTCCAGGAGTATTTTGCCAGACAGAAGTGGTATACGCCCAAATACGCGGCCAGTGATTTTGATGAATCCCTTCTGAACGAGGTGGAGATCTATAATGCCAACCTGATCCGTTCCTACGAGCTGAGCCGCGGTTATAACGCGGAGCTTTCCTGGTAGGGAGATCGGATCTTAAGACGATTCCCTTTCAGGGAACATAATGCTGAACTGAATATTACGCCGAAAGAGTATCACTCCGGAAATAAAAAGAGGCCGCCTCGAATAAAAGAGGCGGCCTTATTTAATTCAGGCTTTGCTTATCTTGTTGTAACAGCCATCACATCGGAGTAGGGGGTGTACCACTTTTTACCGTGCTGCTTACGCCAGCCTCTGACCTTGAAATAGTAGGTCCTGCGTGCTCCAAGCTTCTTGATGGTCTTTGAACGCTTGCCGCCGCCGGAAACGGAGACGGTTTTTGACTTTTTAAAATCACTGTTTGTACTGTAACGGATCTGGAAGCCCTGGGCACCCGGGGTGCCGGTCCAGCGGAAGGTGGCTTTCTTTTTACCGGAAGACAGTTTAACGGCATCCGGTGCCTTACAGTACCACTGCCGTATGGTGGACTTGGCATAATAGCTGTGGGTACTTACGTTGAAAGCCTCCACCGTGTAGGTATAGACCGTGCCGAGACTGGCTGACGTATCCTCATAGGAAGTCTTGTTCTTCCCGGACAGGGTCTTGATCTGTATAAATTTCTTGTCGCTCTGCTTTTTCCGGTAAACTCTCCAGTCCGTCGCTCCTGAAACACTTGTCCAGCTGAGAAGAATTCCCTTGTCTGTCCTGGCGGCCGTCTGCATTTTGGGATAGGGAAGGCGGACTGTCAGGAAGAAGGAATCGGTATGATAACCTTCCTTACTGTAGACGGTGATTCTGGTCATGCCGGGCTTGAGTGCTTTTACCGTCCCGGTCAGACCATTCTTTCCGCTGCCCTGAACACTGGCTATGGAAGAGTTTGCGGAAAAATACAAAACATCTTTCAGAGGCGCTTTGGCCGGGGAGACTTTGGCGGTGAGCTTCACCTTATCTCCGACATTGACCGTGGCTTTTTCCTTGTCAAGCCAGACCTTTTCCAGGACAGGCTTGTCTCCGATGGTGTATACCAGAGCGAATCTGACCTGGGTCAGATTCGCGTTATAGGCGAAACAGGAGAGATAATATACATCGTTTACATGGAAAATGTTCTCAAGCTCATACTGCATACCCTTCAGGGTGACCCGGCGTACAAGGCGGCCGTTCCAGTCATAGACTGCCAGAATGTTTCCGGTGGTTGCCGGCTTGTTGGCGCTCTGGGCCACGATGATATGATTGTCGTTACAGTCAATGCCCTGGTTCACGTAATTGTAGCGGTGAGAAACATTAATATAACGGACAGGCCTGAATGAGGCATTCAGGATCAGCATGTTGCCAGAATCCCCCTGAAGGAGGACAACATATTCATCGCGGGCGGCGTTGTAGCTGATGCCGTCAAAACCACGGATCGCCTGAAGCTGGGCGGATGTTGCGCCTGCCAG
>CACZQE010000051.1 GCA_902783205.1 uncultured Lachnospiraceae bacterium
AAGAACTGCCTGTACTGTTCTGTCAGAGTCCCTGCTGACAGTGCCCACTCTGTGTCCGGTGTTGGCAGGAAAATGCAGGCTCATCATTTCTTTCCCGTTATGGCGGAAATAGTAGCCGTCTGTGAAAGAGCCGCGGTTATAAAGATCTTCAAGGGCCGCGATATCCGCCGGATCAGCCACATAGTTTCCAAAAAAATCCGGATCGTCTTTCATGCGGTCCAGATAACGTCTGTAAATAGCCGTAACACCTGCCGTGTAGGCAATGCTCCGCATTCTTCCTTCGATTTTCAGGGAATCGACGCCGGCCTCCACCAGTCCCGGCAGACTTTCCAGGGTGCAAAGGTCTTTCATGCTGAAAAGATGCAGCCCGCCTTTTCCCTGCCCCGTCCTGTAAAGCAGCCTGCATGGCTGGGCACACCGTCCCCTGTTGCCGCTTCTTCCGCCTCTGGCACTGCTTAAAAGGCACTGGCCGGAATAAGAGTAACACAAGGCACCGTGGATAAAGACTTCCACTTCCAGGCCGGTCTCTTTAATCTTCCTGATCTCATTCAGTGACAGTTCCCTGGCCGGAACCACCCGGGTCATGCCAAGAGCCTTTGCCGCTCTGGCACCCGCCGGGTCAGTAATGGTCATCTGGGTGCTGCCGTGTAATTCAATCTCGGGAAAATGCTTTCGAATAAAAGAAGCAGCACCGGGATCCTGTACAATTACCCCATCCAGGCCTGCTTCATTAAGTGGCCGGAGAAAGTCGTAGAGAGCTTTTCCGGTCTCGTTTTCTTTCATTAAAGTATTGACGGTCAGATATAACTTCCGTCCGTAAAAATGCGCATAGCGCACTGCATCCGCCATCTGGCGGGAATCCAGATTATCTGCATAGGCCCGCGCTCCGTACCTGTGCCCTCCTGCGTAAACCGCATCAGCTCCCGCAGCGAAGGCCGCCCGGATATGATCCATGGAGCCTGCCGGCGCAAGCAGCTCCGGCAGACGGATCTTCTCAGTGTAAGTCATTCCTGGTCTCCAGTTCGATAATCCGCTTCTGCAGATCATTTACCTTGGTCTTGTATTCGATCACCAGCTTGTTGGCTGTGTCGATCCTCATATCCTTATCGACGATATCATGCTTCATACGCTCTACTTCTCTGGTATAATCAAGATTCTCCTGATTATAGATATCAAGCTGCTCCTGCACCTTGAAGAGTTCTTCTGTGATATTGATGGCCAGAAGGATATCCTTGTACTCTGTCGTAAGCTTCTCATAACCGGGCATAAGCTTAAGCTCCCGGATCTTTCCGTCCACATAAGAAGCAACTTTCTGCAGATGCTCTTCGGAACCGCCGCCGATGCGGTATACTTTACCGTCGATTAAAACTGATAATGAATTGTTTCCCATAATTTCCCTCTTTTTCACAGCTTGGTTGTATATTAATATAATTCATCCGGCACCGGCAGATTCAGATGCCGGTACGCAGTTTCAGTCAGTACTCTTCCCCGGGGTGTTCTCTTGATCAGGCCCCTCTGGATCAGGAATGGCTCACAGACGTCCTCTATGGTTCCCGCATCCTCGCCCACGGCGGCAGCCAGGGTATCAAGGCCCACGGGACGTCCCATGAATCTGTCTGACATGGTCAGCAGAATACTTCTGTCGGTCCTGTCGAGTCCCAGCCTGTCTACAGCAAGTCTGTCAAGAGCTGTAGCAGCCACTTCCTTTGTGATCACTCCGTCGTACTCCACCTGGGCAAAATCCCTTACTCTCTTAAGGAGACGGTTGGCAAGTCTGGGGGTACCCCTGCTTCTTCTGGCCAGTTCCATGGCCCCCTCCGGATCTATGGTCACATCGAGCAGAGAAGCCGACCGTACCACAATCGTGCACAGCTCTTTGTCAGTATAGAAGTCCAGCCTGTCGACCACTCCGAAACGGTCCCGCAGGGGCGCCGTCAGCATACCCGCTCTGGTTGTGGCCCCTACAAGAGTAAAATGCGGAAGGTCAAGCCGGATCGATCTGGCAGCGGCTCCTTTGCCGATAATGATATCTATGGCAAAATCCTCCATGGCCGGATAAAGGACTTCCTCTACCTGCCGGTTGAGCCGGTGGATCTCATCAATAAAAAGCACATCCCCGTCAGACAGGCCATTGAGCACAGCTGCGATCTCGCCTGGCTTTTCAATGGCCGGACCGGATGTGATCTTGATATGACGGTCCATCTCATTGGCAATAATGCCTGCCAGCGTTGTCTTTCCCAGTCCCGGAGGACCGTACAAAAGCACATGGTCCAGGGACTCCCCCCGCTGTCTGGCTGCCTCGATAAAGACGCCCAGGTTCTTCTTGACTTTTTCCTGTCCTATATATTCTTTCAGTGTCTGAGGGCGGAGGTTCCCTTCCAGGATATAATCCTCCTCCTTCAGGTCAGTGGTTATGATTCTGTCCATGGATCGATCTGTCCTCTTTTATGCTGCATATCAACTGCTTCCTAGCCGAGATGCCTGAGGGCTTCTCTGATCAGGGTCCCGGCATCCATCCCGTCAGAATCGGGTATCATGCGCAGTGCCCTGTATGCATCCGATGAAGAAAAACCAAGAGCCTGCAGTGCCTGGGCCGCATCGGAATAAGCTGCCTGAAAAGCCGGATCTGCCTGGGAAGATATAAGATCTGTCCCGTCTGCGCTCATATCAGATGACATGGAAATCTCATTGATATCCAGCTTGTCTTTCAGTTCCAGAATAATCCGTCTGGCCCCCTTGGGACCGATGCCCGGCGTTCTGCTGATCGCCTTGACATCATCTCCGAAGACAGCATAGTACAGTTCCTCAGGGCCCAGCGTAGAAAGGAGAGACAGTGCCGCCTTGGGGCCGACACCGCTGATGCCCAGGAGGATACGGAAAAGACTCAGTTCTTTCCTGCTGGCAAAACCGAACAAAGAGATATCATCCTCACGGACCTGCATACAGGTGTGAAGTGTAAGCTCATTGCCTGTCACGGTTTCCCGGACAACCTGGTCGGGAACACGGATATTAAACCCGATTCCGTCCCGGTCAATTACGACCAGTCCATCTTCCTTATATTGGACAATTCCTCTGATAAACGCAATCAAAACATACTCCCGCTTTCGCCTTTTTCCATGTAATCATACCATAATTCATATGTAAATACAATGTCCTATCAGGCAAAAAAGGAAACAAATGTTCACCGTCTGCGCCGGCGCATGAGGACGTCCAGTCCCGTGATCAGGAGTATGGCGCCGCCGATCACAAGGTTCTGCCATTCGGAACTTATTCCCCTGATATTCATAATATTGGAAATAACAGTAAGAATGAGGGCGCCCAGTACGGTACCGACAATACCGCCCTCACCGCCCAGCAGGGATGTGCCTCCGGTAACGACAGCTGCCACGATCTTAAGGCCGTAGGCTTCCGTCATGCCGGCATCTGCGGCGTTTAAACGGGCCGTCATAAGAACACCGCCCATTCCTCCGGTAATTCCGCAGATCAGGTAAGCAAGAAGTATAGTGTGAAATGTATTAAGTCCTGCATAAGCCGCCGCTCTGGCATTCATGCCGATCAGATAGACTTTTCGTCCGAAAACGGTCTTGTGGAGCAGCCATGCCAGGGCCAGAGCCGTAATGGCGCTGACGATCACCGGGACCGGAAGCATGTAAAAAGAACCCACTCCAAGCCCGGTAAACCAGGATGGCAGTCCGTAGATCACGCCTCCGTTCATGACGATGACAGCAAGCCCTGCCGCCACCATATTCATTCCGTAAGTTGCCACAAAAGAAGGAAGCTTAAGGCCTCCGACCAGGAACCCGTTCGCCAGACCGAAAAGAGCCCCCACCAGGATTCCGGCGCCCACTGCAGCATAAGCCGGAAAATCAAGGACCAGCATCTGGGCGCAGATACAGCCGCACAGAGCGGCAAAAGATCCGACAGACAGATCGATGTGGCCTGTAAGGACCACCGCCGTCAGACCCAGACTGAGCATCACCAGAATACTGGCCTGGCGGAGAATGGTGATCATATTATCCCAGGTAAAGAAAGATCTGCTGACCAGACCCGAAAATGCCATAAAAAGGCAAAGGCTCATCAGCACGTAAAAATATCTGTTTTTAAGCATTCTTCCCAGTATCTTATTTTCAGACATTGTAACCTCGTGATCATGGCAGAATATCAGTTCTGCATGTTTTTTATCAGTGCGTCGGCTATAATGGCGCAAAGTACGATAGTCCCGATGATGGCGTTCTGATAGGCGGATGAAACACCGGCCTGCATCAGCCCGCTCTTGACCAGCTGGATCAGAAGAACCCCGAATATGGTACCGCCCACGCCGCCTTTTCCTTCCTGAAGGGATGTTCCTCCCAGAAGCACGGCTGCCACCGCGGAAAACTCCATTCCGTTACCTGCGTTGGGATTACCGGATTCAATCCGGCAGCATACAAGAAGGCCGCCGATTCCGGCCATCAGACCGGCGAAGGCAAAGGCTCCGATCCGGTTTTTTACGGCAGAACTGCCTGAAAGAGCCAGAGCCTCCGGATTCCCGCCCAGTGCCTTGACTCTTTTTCCAAATGTGGTCTTTCTGATCAGGAAAGCTGTAATTCCGAAAAGAATCAGTGCGATCCAGCCGGACCATGATATCCTGAAAAAAGTTCCTTTGGATATGGTCCGGAAAACCGGATGGCTGTAATAAATAGTCATACTTCCGCATATAAGAAGGGCAAATGTTTTAAAAATGTTCTGAGTTGCCAGAGTTACGATAAATACCGGAATACCGGTAAATGAAACAATAACTCCGTTCAGGATACCGGCAATCAGACATAAGACCAGGGTTACTGCCACAGCAGGTCCGCAGGACAATCCCATGTTCATCAGAAAGATCCACAGGACACAGGACAGGGATACAACGGAACCGAGGGACAGATCCGTCCCCTGGGTCAGGATCACCACTGTCTGCCCGCAGGCAATTACAAGCAGCGGCGCTGCCTGGCGCAGTATGACCGACAGATTATCAGCCGAAAGAAAACCATCCACCATACAGGCGAAAAGAAGGGCGGCAGCCATCATCATATAAAAGGCCGGAGGAATATGCCCCATCGCTGACAGTGCATTTCCTTTTTTCTTTTTTTCCTGCCTGTCGGCTGACCTGCCCTGGAATGAAAGCATGGTGTCCGCAATCTTTTCCCGCTCCTCAGGCCGGTTTTCGTATTGGCCGATGATCTTTCCTTCCCGCATGACATAAATCCTGTCGCTCATACGGAAAATCTCCGGAAGTTCAGACGAAATCATCAGTACTGCTTTTCCGCTCTCGGCCATCCGGTCCATAAGGCGGTAAATTTCAGCTTTGGCACCCACATCAATTCCTCTGGTGGGCTCATCAAAAATCACAACTTCGGTATCAGCCAGCAGCCATTTTGCAATTACGACCTTCTGCTGATTTCCGCCTGAAAGAGAAAGTGCCTTAAGGCCGGGATCTGAAGGGGTAACCTTCAGGCGGCCTGCATATTCGACAGCCTTCTCCTCTTCTTTTTTCTCCCGGATCAGGCGGGAGGGAAAAAGCTTTGAAAGGGAAGCGGCAGTAATATTCCAGCATACGGAGGCCCGAAGAGCCAGCCCCAGGTCTTTACGGTCCTCAGGCAGAAGCCCCAGGCCATTTCTTGTCAGATAGGACGGCGGTCTGCCGGTCACATCTTTTCCATCCAGAAAAACACGGCCGGATCCCGGACGGTCAATTCCGAATATCAGTCTGGCAAGCTCTGTTCTTCCTGAACCCACAAGGCCGGCAATTCCCACAATCTCTCCTTTGCGGACAGTCAGACTGCAGTTTTCCACCCTGCCCTTCTTATCGGAAAGGGAGTCGATCACCAGCGCCTCCTGTCCGTTTTCCCTGCAGGTCCTGCCTTTACTGTAATCTTCATAGTCTTCTCTTCCCACCATCAGGCCAACCAGCTTCGATTCCGGCATATCCCGGCATGGACCCGATGCGATGAATTTTCCGTCCCGCATGACGGTAATTCTGTCTGCGATCAGGGGATACTCTTCCAGCCTGTGAGAAATATAAATGATTCCGATCCCTCTTTTTTTCAGCGTACGTATTTTATCAAAGAGAGAGGCCGCCTCTTTCTGTGAAAGGGCGGCTGTAGGTTCATCAAACACAATAATCCGGGGATCCCTGTTCAGCGCCTTGGCAATCTCCACCATCTGCTGATCCGCGATGCCCAGTTCCTTTACCGGAGCAGTCAGGTCAATATCGGCACAGTCAAGGTCTCTGAGCATTTCCCCAGCCCGCCGGTACATCTCCTTTCCCTTTATGACAGGTGTTCCTTTAAAGACCGGTTCATCATTAAAGAAAATGTTTTCCGCCGCATTGAGCCAGGGAACCATGGTCAGTTCCTGGTAAACCGCGGCAATCCCCCTGGAAAGGGCTTCCGCCGGTGACGAAAAATGCACCTCCTGTCCGCGGAGAATGATTTCTCCCTCGTCTGCTTTCAGAGAACCCAGGATACATTTGGTCAGGGTACTTTTTCCGGCACCATTTTCCCCGGCGAGCACATGTACTTCGCCGGGGCAGAGATCAAAACTCATATGGTCCAGGGCAGTTACGCCCGGGAATTTTTTTGTAAGATTACGTATTTCCAGTAAAGGTTCCATAATTATTTATTCAAACCATCTGTAATGCTCTATATAATCCTCAACGTTATCTTTCATGATCAGGGGGCTGTGCCGCTCTGAAGGGAAGGGAATAAAGTACTCTTCCGGAAGGGTACCCTTGTTGAGATAATCTACCAGATAAACGATTGCCAGGTAAGTCGAACCATAGGGATCTGTATTGTAGGTCACATACATATCCCCGTCTTTAACAGCCTGGGCCGCATCTTTGGATCCGTCCTCTCCGCCGACGAGAACACCTTTGACCTTCGCCTGTTTAAGTGCCTGAATGGCTCCGATGGACATCTCGTCATTACAGCCGACCACAATGGAAAGGCCCTCTCTTACGTCCGGGTTCTGCAGAAGGTTTTCCATAACAGACATGCCTTCGTTTCTCTTGGAATTTGCAGTCTGGGAAGCCGCGATCTCCATATCAGGATACTCTGCGATGGCGTCTTCGATTCCCTTTTTCCTCTCTTCCATGTTCTGAACGCCGGCCGGTCCTTCCAGAATGACAGCCTTACCCTTGCCTCCGCAGGCCTCACAGAGTTCCTTGGCAACCAGGTAGCCTGTCTCATAATAATCGACGCCGCTTCTCATAAAAGCGCCTTTATCGGGAGCTGTTCCGATGGCTGTCACCGGAATTCCCTTTTCATTTGCGGCATCAACCACAGGCTGAATGCCTTTCGAATCTGACGGGTGGATGACAAATCCGTCCACTCCCTGCTCGATCAGTGACTCCATGATAGTTACCTGCTCCTCGATGGAATCCTGGTTGGAGGGGGACAAAGTCTGCACTTCTATACCCAGGTCTTTTCCGGCCTTTTTTCCTCCTGCCCACATGCCAAGCATATAGGGATTGGTGGAATTTCTGGTCATTACTACAATCTTGTATTTTTTATCAGCTTTCACCTTCGTGGTAATTCCTCTTCCGATTCCATCCACGGGCAGAGGAAGTTCCGTTTTAGCATAGCTACTGGCCCTGTTTGTATTCACATTTTCCGTGAAATCCTCATGCACTTTTTCACCGGTAGTGCTTTCCTGCAGATTCATAGCTGAAGTATTCTCTCCGGCTTTCTGCCCGCCACAGGCGCATAATACGGATCCGACCATACAGATGACCATCAAACAAGCTGCTAATTTCTTCATAGTGTCAAACCTCCTTTACTGCACATGCAGCGACATTTAAGAAACGTTCCTGAGTCTTCCACGATAAGCCCACCGGAGAAACCTGGGACAGGAATACCGCTACCATATCCCTGTCAGGCCACACGTTGAAAACGCTGCCCCAGTATCCGTGCCAGCCGTAGGAACCGTTTCCCATATAATTAAATGTTGTGTTAACCTGTGACTGCACATCCATCATATAGCCCCAGGTGTGGCCGTAAATGGAAGGCCCGGCATGCCGGGTATAGGGCATGGTCATAAGGGATACCGCATGGGGACTTAAAATCCGCTTTCCGTTACGCACGCCCCTGTCACAGAGCATCTGGGCAAATTGAAAATAATCGAGAGCAGTGCCGGTGAGTCCGGCAGAGATATTATAATAGTTTTTATAATCTGTGAAAGGAACCCGGGTATCACCGGTTCCCGGCACATCCATCTCCTTCAGAAGTTCCATGCTGCCGCATGCGAAAACATCGGGTATCCGGTCCCACTTGGATCTGTCCGGGTAAAAGGAAGTGTCTTTCATGTTCAGGGGATTAAATATATATTTTTTCAGGTAACAATTCAGGTCCATGCCGCTGACGATTTCCACCACCCTGCCCAGTACAATAGAAGAAAGGTTGGAATAGTCCCATCTGTCTCCGGGATGGGATGCAAGGGGCAGTCCTGCCAGCCGGTCCGCCATCTGGCCGATGGTAGTGTCAAGTGCTATGACCGAATCGTCGATTCCTGCTTCTTTGTAACATTTTGCGCAGTAGGCCGCCGCCGGATCTTCCAGTTCCAGATCTCGGATGGAGGCAATGCCTGATGTCATGGTCAGCAGGTCGTGGACAGTGATTTCCCTTCTTGCGGGAACCAGCTGTATGCTCCCGTCTTCACAGGCTTCTGCCACTTTACAGCCGGCAAATGCCGGAATATAGTCGCTCAGAAGATCGGACGGCATGACCAGACCCCGGTCATATAGCTGCATCAGGGCTGCGGCACCGATTGTCTTGGACATGGAGGCATAGCGGAATATGGCGTCTTTTTTCATTCTGACACCTTCCCTGGCCTCTCCGTAAGCTTTGAAGTGGACAATCTTTCCATGCCTTGCCACCAGGGTGACCATACCTTTCATGACCTTTTCCCTGATGGACCGCTCCATCACATCATCTATAAATGACAATGCCCGGGAGGACATGCCTGCAGATTCGGGCCTGCAGATTTCAAATGTTTTTTTATCCGTTGAATGCTTCGACATAATCTTCTCTTACTACTTTATCTTCCAGGAAATCATAGTTGATCGTCCTGATTCTGCAGGGTATCCGGTCCTCTTCTGCCCAGGCCATGAGAGCTCTCATGCCATCTGCGTTGCACACGTTGGGGCCGTCCCAGTCAAAAAGTGCATGGCCTCCGTGGGGAGCTCTGAAAACACGGAAACAGCGGTCAAGATCACATTTTCCCGGAAAATAGGAAGAAGCCTTCCTGTAATAATCAACTGTGAGCTGATTGGGAGCGATGTGGTCGCCTGTCCCGTGTGTGATCATAAGTTTGCCGCCTCTTTTTGCCAGCCCTCTAAGGTCTCCGCCGTAAAAAGCGAATTCTTTAAATTCATCCTTATGTTCAAGATAAATCTTCTCAAATGTCTCATATGTACAGCTTGCGAAGTCCCAGTCCGGATCACGGACCAGCCAGCGCAGAAACTGTACGGCAAAGGGAATA
>CACZQE010000052.1 GCA_902783205.1 uncultured Lachnospiraceae bacterium
CAATAAAAAAAGCACGAGACGGGATTCGAACCCGCGACCCTCGCCTTGGCAAGGCGATACTCCACCACTGAGCCACTCGTGCATAAATCTTACTTTATAAGTATAACACAGAAACAGGGATTGTCAAGAAACAACCCTTTCTGTGGAAGCGGGTGATGGGAATCGAACCCACGTGTCCAGCTTGGAAGGCTGGTGTTCTACCATTGAACTACACCCGCGCGGTTTCAACGAAAAATAATATATCATACTCTTATTTAAAATGCAAGAATTTTAAATCTGTTTTTATGAAGTTTTTACAGCTGTCCGGAGCGCCCGGGCAGAGAAAGGATTTCAGTATTGCGCTATCTCCTTTGTGCCATCAACGCAAAATACATACATATGAACCCGGCAGTACACAGCCTGAAAGCCTACGCTGACCGCTATTACAGCGGACAGGAAGAGCCGGAGATCCTGATTCATGAAGCCACCATCAACCAGCATGCCGATGAGATCCTCATGCAGATTTACCGGATGAAGGCGGATGTGATCGCCTTTTCCTGCTATATATGGAATTTCTCTCTGGTCCTTGATCTTGTAAGGGACCTGAGAAAGGTCCTGCCGGATACGGGAATCTGGCTGGGAGGTCCGGAGGTGTCCTATGACGGAGCGAGACTGCTGAAGGCTCATCCGGAGGTGGATCTTGTCATGCAGGGAGAAGGGGAGGATACATTTTTAAAGCTTGTGGAAGCCTCGGGGAAAAGGAAATTTGCCGGCAGTCTTCCGGAGGCGGGGATCTGCTTCAGAGGAGATGAGGGTGAGATCATCGACAGGGGCATGGCGCCGCCTGCAGACCTGGACCGGATTCCCTTCCTCTATGAGCATCCGGAAAAGTTCAAAAACAAAATTCTCTATTATGAGACAAGCCGGGGCTGTCCCTTTGCCTGCAGCTACTGTCTTTCCTCGGTGGGGGACAGAGTCCGCTTTCGGTCTTTATCTCTGGTCCGGCGGGAGCTTGCGGTTTTTCTTAAGGCCGGGGTTCCCCAGGTCAAATTTGTGGACAGGACATTTAACTGTAATAAGAATCATGCCATGGAGATCTGGAGGTTCCTGTCGGAGCAGGATAACGGAGTGACCAATTTTCATTTTGAGATTGCGGCAGACCTTCTGGACGATGAGATGACAGACTTTCTGAAGTCCCTCCGGCCCGGACTGGTACAGCTGGAGATCGGTGTACAGTCAACCAATCCGGAGACGGTGAAAGCCATCCGCAGGCAGATGGACCTTGACAGAGTCTTCGCCCGGGTGGACCAGATCCGGGAAGCAGGGAATATACACCAGCATCTGGATCTGATTGCCGGTCTTCCCTATGAAAGCTACGACCGCTTCGCGGTATCCTTTAATGACCTTTACCGGCACAGGCCGGACCAGCTGCAGCTGGGATTTTTAAAAGTTCTTAAAGGAACCCTGATGGCTGAAACAGCCGCGGGATACGGGATTTTATATAAGAACCGGGCTCCCTATGAAGTATTGAAGACAGACTGGCTCTCCTATGATGACATCATCGCTTTAAAAGAGGTGGAGGAGATGACTGAACTTTACTACAACAGCGGTCAGTTTACAGCCACCCTTGCCTATGCGGTACCATTCTTCCCAAGTCCTTTCCTCTTCTTTGAGGAGCTGGCGTCCTTTTATGCCGGGGCAGTGGGAGAGCAGACCAGGAGAAACCGCCTGGACCGCTACCGCCTGCTTCGGGACTTTCTTCTTTCAGACCGGGAGTCCGCAGAAAGAAGGCCGGAGAAAGAAATAACAGACCAGTGCCTGATTTATGATCTCTACTTAAGGGAGAATCTTAAGACAAGACCGGAGTGGGCTGCGGACCTTTCTCCCTTCAGAAATCAGATCAGGGACCTTCGCCGGACCCTGGGTGAATCCGGAGCCGGCAGAAGCCGATATCATATCGAAGTTTTTGACTATGATTTTGATGATTTCCTTAAAACAGGCCGACTCTGCACGGGCCGATATTACTGTCTTTTTGACTATGACAGGCGCAGTCCGCTGACCAGGGCCGCCCGGACAAAGTTCTTCAAAAGAAATGATTTACAGGGTTGAAAGCATGGAAAAATTGCTATAGAATAGACAGGACAGCTTCAAAAAAAGCTTGCAGAATCGAGAGGAAAAGCCATGAGATCAAAGAAAAGCCAGAAAATTGCAGCAGTGATCATTGTAATCGTGATCACGGCCATGATCGTTACGACAGTTGTATCACCCATGCTCTTCCACTAGGAGTGTTTATGAGGTCCGGCAAAGTAAAAGAGAGCGTATTGATCCGCTCCATTTTAAGACAATTACATAAGAAAAGCCCTTACGGCTCACCGGCTCCCGGTGAGGACGCAGGTTCCTTTTTGCCGGACGGGATGGAGGCAGGACGACACGGCCTGTGTACGACAAGGACAGTGGAAGGCCGGGTGCTCGCACCGGAAAGGCTGGTCTTCGGACTGGTCAATGCCATGACCGCAGCGGGCGGGACCGTCACTGCTGTCACCATTACCATCCTGATGCCGCCGGAGATGGAAGAAAAGGAACTGAAAGGTCTGATCCGCAGGCTGGACGAACTTTGCGGACTGGAAGGAATCGGCATTTCCGCCGGACATACGGCTGTCTCGCCTTATGTGAAGGACCTGATACTGACCGGCACCGCCCTGGGAAGCAGGGAGGAAGATCATGTGCCCGGAAAGCTCAGACCGGGGCTTGACCTGGTGGCTGCAGGGCCGGCGGCAATGGAAGGCACATCCATGATCGCCGCCACAAGAGGAGAGGCTCTTACTACAAGGTATCCGGCCTCTTTCATACAGGAAGCGGCGGACCTCTTCAAGCAGGGGGACCTGGGATTCTTAAGGGAGGTTCTCTCTTCGGAGGATGTAGTAAAGGCCCATGACCTGAGTGAGGGAGGCATATTCGGAGGCTTATGGGAAATGGCTGCCGCCGATAAGGTGGGACTGGATATAGACCTCAGGCAGATACCGGTCAGACAGCATTCCATCGAAGTATGCGAATACTTTGATCTTAACCCCTATCAGCTCCGCTCCTGCGGGAGCATGCTGATCGCCTGTGAGAAAGGAGATTCTTTAGTCAGTACCCTTTCTTCCATGGGTGTGCAGGCAGCCGTGATCGGCTTTACGACAGGGGACAATGCCAGACTGATCCGCTACGACAGCCAGGTGCGCTATCTGGAACCACCTAAGATGGACGAATACTATCGTTTACCGGACTGATAAATGTGCCGGTATGATTTAATAGATAAACGGAGGCAATCATGAGAAGAGAAATATTAAGGATGCTGGAAAAAAACAGCAGGATCGACCTGCATGACGTAGCCATCATGCTGGGTACGGACGAGACATTTGTACTGCAGGAGATCGAGAAGATGGAGAATGAAGGG
The DNA here is from genome assembly GCA_902783205.1 of uncultured Lachnospiraceae bacterium. The sequence continues at coordinate 3,419 of CACZQE010000052.1, forward strand.
GTAATCTGCGGATACCCCACACTGATCAACTGGGATAAGACGGAAGATGAAATCGTAACAGCCTTTATCGAGGTAAAGGTTACGCCCCAGAGAGGCGAGGGCTTTGAGAGACTGGCAGCCCGGATCACCAATTTCCCGGAAGTCAGGTCCATCTTTCTCATGTCCGGGTCCTTTGACTTCGCTGTTTTTATTGAAGGAAAGACCCTCAAGGAAGTATCCATGTTCGTTGCGACCAAGCTGTCTACCCTGGACGACGTAACATCGACATCCACACATTTTGTCTTAAAGAAATACAAGGATCACGGCATGATTCTGATGAACAAGCCGCAGAGTAAGAGAATGAAGGTGACACCATGAGAAATCCCCTGTCTGATAAAATCATCGGCATAAAGCCTTCGGGGATCCGGAAGTTTTTTGATGTGGTGCAGGAGATGCCGGAAGCTATATCTTTAGGTGTGGGCGAACCGGATTTCGACACGCCCTGGCATATCCGGGAGGAGGGTATCTATTCTCTGGAGAACGGACGAACCTTCTACACATCCAATTCCGGTCTGATGGAACTGCGTGAGGCTATCTGCCGTTACATTTACAGGAAGACTGACATGGAATACGACCCCAGGACAGACATTTTTGTGACTGTCGGGGGCAGCGAGGGTATTGATGTGGCCCTCAGAGCCATGCTGAATGCAGGAGATGAGGTCATCCTGCCGGAGCCGGCATATGTATCCTACCTGCCCTGTATCCAGATGGCTGACGGTATCCCTGTCACCATTCCTCTTCAGGAAAAGAACCGTTTTAAGCTTACGGAAGAGGAACTGCTTTCCGCCATTACCGACAAGACAAAGATTCTGATCCTGTCCTACCCCAACAACCCGACCGGAGCCATTATGACCAGGGAGGACCTGGAGCCGATCGCCAGGATTATCCGGGACAGGGATCTTTACGTAATCTCTGACGAGATATATTCTGAACTTACCTATGGAAGCGAACATTTCTCCATCGCCCAGCTGCCCGGCATGCGGGAGAGGACGATCGTGGTCAACGGCTTCAGTAAAGCCTATGCCATGACCGGATGGAGACTGGGTTATGTATACGGCCCGGAGCTGATTATTTCACAGATGCTCAAGCTTCATCAGTTTGCCATCATGGCAGCCCCCACCACCAGCCAGTATGCGGCTGTCGAGGCGATGAACAGCGGTCAGGAGGATGTCCAGATCATGCGCAACGCCTACAACCAGCGCAGGCGGTATCTGGTGGAACGCTTTAAGGAGATGGGACTTCAGTGCTTTGAGCCGGAAGGGGCCTTTTACATGTTCCCCAGCATTGCCAAGTTCGGCATGTCATCCGATGAATTTGCCACACGTTTCCTGATGGAGGAGAAGGTGGCTGTAGTTCCGGGTACGGCTTTCGGCGACTGCGGGGAAGGCTTTTTACGAATTTCCTACGCATACTCCCTGGATGAACTCAAGGTGGCCCTGGGCCGGCTGGAGCGCTTCATCGGAACTCTGGAGAAGCAGAATCTCTTAAGCGGGGATCAGTAAAGTGGTCCATCTTGTTTTACATGAGCCGGAGATTCCGGCAAATACAGGAAATATAGGGAGAAGCTGCGTGGCTACGGGAAGTGTATTACACCTGATCGAGCCTCTGGGATTCAAGATCAACGACAAGATGCTCAAGAGAGCCGGACTGGATTACTGGGAGCACCTGGATGTCCGGATCTACGAGGATTTTGAAGACTTTTTAAGCAAGAATCCCGGCGCCCATATCTATATGGCAACAACCAAAGCAAAGAAGACTTACGCGGACGTGCACTACGAGGACGGCTGCTACATTATGTTTGGAAAAGAGAGCGGAGGTATTCCGGAGGAGATCCTTCTGGATTATCCGGATACTTCGGTCCGCATTCCCATGCGGCCCGGGATCCGGTCCCTCAACCTGAGCAATGCGGTTAATGTGGTTCTCTATGAAGCACTGAGGCAGCAGGACTTTGCGGGACTTGAAACAGAAGGACAATTACACAGACACCGGTGGTAAAAACCACCGGTGCCTTTTTTTGTCAGTATTAATCTGCTGTATTTACGGACGGGGTCAGCGGAAGGTCACGATGGTGACGCCGGTGTCCCCTTCCCCGAATTCGGCAAGCTTGTAGGATTTGACGTAGGACTGGCGGCGGAGGTACTCATGGATTCCCTTCCTCAGAGCGCCTGTCCCCTTGCCGTGAACAACCCGGACGGACTCAAGTCCGGCGATCATGGCATCGTCCAGATACTTTTCCAGTCTGGCAACGCCTTCATCCACCGTGTTGCCCAGCAGGTTGATTTCCGGAGAAATGGTGGCGGATTTGTTGATGCTGTAGCGGTCACCGGACCTCCTTTTTCCGCCTGTCCGGTCTTTGCCGCTATCCTCTTTCTCAGCCTCCAGAAGCTCCAGATCCTTATAGCTTACGGTGGAGGTCAGAAAGCCCATCTGCACCACGACATCCCCGTTCTTATTGGCCGGAGATTTGACGGTACCCTTGAGGGAAAGGCTGGTGACGAAGACAGGATCTCCCTCTTTGAAATCCGAGGGATCTCTGATGACATCCGCGGATTTACCCTTGTAGGAGAGCTTGCTTTCCAGATTTGACATACGCTTTCTTATGTCGCTCCTTTTCGCCTCCATCTTCTTTGTATTATCCTGCAGGGGATGCTGTTTCCAGGCATTGTATTTGCGGATGGATTCGTCCGCAACTTCCTTGGCCTCGGACAGGATCCGGTGGGCTTCCTCCCTGGCATCCCGGAGGAGGGCCTCCCTCTTATCCTTCATGTCATCCCTGCGGTCTTCCAGAGACTTTTCCAGGGCTTCAAGCTTTTCTCTTTCGATTCTGAGCCTTTCTTCTTCTTCCTCGATCCTTGCCTTGCCTTCCTCCAGACTGTGAAGCATGTTTTCAAAGTCGATGGCAGAAGCGTCGATCTGGGACTTCGCCTGCTCTATGATGTAATCCGGCAGCCCCAGCCTGCCCGATATGGCAAATGCGTTACTCTTGCCGGGCAGTCCGATGAGGAGCCTGTAGGTGGGGGTCAGGGTATCCAGGTCAAATTCAAAGCAGCCGTTCTCCACACCCTCTGTTTCCATGGCGTACATTTTCAGCTCGGAATAGTGAGTGGTCGCCGCTGTGCGTATGCCCGCGGTATGCAGGTCATCCAGAATGGCCACCGCCAGGGCGGCCCCTTCCGTGGGATCGGTTCCCCCGCAAAGTTCGTCCAGAAGGACCAGGGAATCCGGTTCCGCTTCTTTCACAATAGATATAATATTTGTCATATGGGAGGAGAAAGTACTGAGATTCATCTCGATACTCTGCTCATCCCCGATATCAGCATAGATATCCGAAAAAACAGCCAGGCGGGATCCCTCAAAAGCCGGGATAAAAAGTCCTGCCTGTCCCATCAGCTGGAAAAGTCCCAGAGTTTTTAAGGAGACAGTCTTTCCGCCGGTGTTTGGTCCTGTCAGGAGAAGCATGGAAAATGTCTCTCCCAGGTAAATGTTAATGGGAACTACCTTTTTGGCAGGAATCAGGGGATGTCTTGCCTGTTTGAGATCAATGATCCCTTCTGTATTGAAGACCGGCTCCGAGGCATTCATATCTTTGGCCAGTCTGCCCTTTGCAAAAATGAAATCCAGATCTGTCAGGATATCCTGGTTGCTTTCCAGGTCCCGGGAGGCGATCTCCACCTGGGAACTTAAGGTCTGCAGGATCCTGGCGATCTCAGCCTGCTCCTTCATGCCCAGTTCCTTGAGCTCATTGTTCATGTTGACCACGGACATGGGTTCGATGAAAAGGGTGGCGCCGGAAGAAGACTGGTCATGGATCATTCCGGGAAATACATTGCGGTACTCTCTTTTGACCGGGACGCAGTAACGGCCTCCCCTCATAGTGATCAGAGCATCCTGCAGCATGGACTGATTCTGAGTGGAATTGACAATGGAGGTCAGCTTGTTGTGGATTGACACGTTGGTCTGACGGATCTGCCTC
>CACZQE010000053.1 GCA_902783205.1 uncultured Lachnospiraceae bacterium
GTAACAGAGATCCTCCTCATCGATCTTATAGGGATTTTCGGCGGACCGGTCCACATAGTCTCCCGCATTGACCGGTGTGTAGCCGGAAGATGTAATATACGGATTATAGAGGGGATTGATATCGATCGCCCTCCCGTAAGCGTGCTTGGAAAGATGGCCTGTCCCGGCAACCGGGCGGAAGTTGAAGCAGGAAGTGTTATTGTCCTCCATGGACAGTTCATCGTCCCCGTCGTAGTCATCCACCAGGCGGATCTTCTCTATGGGATAGTCAGCCTTGTAAAGCTCCCTGAAAATGTAAATCAGGTCCTCGGCAATATCCCTGTTGCATACGATCTCACCGATGCAGGTATCCCCGTTAAAGTCCTTGTGGAGGACTCTCAGATAGCGGAGCTGATCCCTTGGGGTCACGCAGCCCTGGCCGAAGGATACCCCTTCCATCCGCTCGAAGACCCGGTCCGGTATTTCTTCCGATGTGAAGAGTTTCCCTGTATCGATTCCCTCCAGATCTTCCTCGCTGAGAACGGTACCGGCTTCCATCTCTTTTACCTGTGCCCGGAAAGCTTCTTTCCTGACCTTCTCTGCTTCTTCTTTTATCCTGCTGCCCCCGGTCTCCAAAGCACCCATGAGGACAGCTCTTTCGGCTTTTGCCGCCTCTGAAACTGCCTTAAGAGCTTCCTGGCTGTAAGAAGTCCCTGTATCCTCCTCCGCCTTTTCTGCCTCTTCATTGTTCCGGCCACAGGCGGCCATGAGCATGGGGACTGCCAGTGCCAGGGCTATAATCATCCATTTTTTTATTCGCATAGTTCTGCCTCTTAATACATTTTCTTATGTTCGATTATACCATTATCCTGTCCTTTGTGTAAAACATTTCCACAATCCAGATATTGTGTTATACTTAAGTAAACATTTACAAACACCACAAGAGAGAGGATTTTTAAATGAAAACAAGATCAAATCTGATTATTCCCTTTCTTTGCCTCTTTTTTGCGGTATTAGTCCTGGTCCCGGCCGGAAAAGTCAGGGCCGGGTCAGACATACCGGATGAGATCAAAGATAACGGAATCCCCATTGTCTCAGTCACAACAGACCCGGACGATTTTGCAAAGGTTTTGGAAAGCGAGGACCATTCGGCAAAGGCCAAAGGAACCATTACCATCGATGTGCCGGATAACTATAAAGGAGACTACAGTGATGTAGTCCTGGAAGATATGGAAGATCTCAAGCTCTCCTATATCAGAGGAAGGGGCAACTCCACCTGGACCCTCCCGAAAAAGCCTTTCAAGATTAAGCTCAAGGATGCGGAAAACCTCCTGGGCATGGGTTCCAGTAAACACTGGGTACTCCTGGCCAATTATCTTGACGGCAGTTCCATGAAAAACAGGCTGGTTTCCTATATGGGCAGCCGGCTGGGTATGGAATTTACCCCCAGAATGCTTCCTGTTGACCTGGTGGTCAACGGCAAGTACATGGGAACCTACATGCTCAGCGAACACATCAGGGTGGAAAAGAACCGGGTGAATATTGATGAGCTGACACCCTCCGACACAGGCGACCCTGAGATCACGGGCGGTTATCTTCTGGCCATGGCGCCATATCCCACTGAACCCGAAGGCAATACATTTGAGACTGCCCGGGGCATAAGATTTCAGGGGGAGAATCCTGTATTTGAAAGCGACGATCCCGATGATGAGCTGGGCGCGCCGGAACAGAAGACCTATATCAGCGACTATATACAGAACCTGGAAGATGCCATCTATAATAAAGGCATGAAAGATGCCAAAGGAAATCACTACAGTAAGTATATGGATCTGAAATCGGCAGCCGATTACTGGTGGATCCAGGAAGTAACGATCAACGCGGATGCCTTCATCACACCCAGTACCTATCTCTTCAAAAAGAGAAACGGCAAACTCTTCTGGGGACCCCTCTGGGACTTTGACCAGACCTGCTTCCCCGGCTATGACGGAGACAGCTTCGGAGTCGCTGATATGCCCTGGCTTGACTATATGCGGGCTTACGACCCCAAATACCAGAAAACACTGAAGGAAGAGTGGAAGAAATTATCGGCCGTCATCGATGAAATCGTCCGGCCGGGCGGAGTGCTCGACCGCTATAAGGAGGAGACAGAAAAGTCCTGGGAAGATAACAAGGATGTCTGGGGCAGTGATGAAGATGACAGAAGCCTGGAAGACCAGGTCGAAATTCTCAGGGATTTCTTTACACAGAGATCCTCCTGGATCAACGATCATATAGATGAAGTTACAAAGGTCTATATCAATGTCACTTTCAAGGTGGACGGCAAGGTTATCTCCACTGTCACTGTCCACAGGAACAGGGGCTTAAATCCGGACGATATACCGGAAGACCCCAAAAAGGACGGTTACTTATTCACAGGCTGGTATGACCAGAAAGGAAATAAGGTAACGAACGGATACGCATCCAAGGAGGATGTGACTGCCAAAGCTGTTTTTGTCAGGAAAGAAGACGCCACCACTGCTGAAGATGTCTTCTTTGAACTGGATGATGTATGGGTTGCCAATGACTCAGAGTCATATGATTCCCATTATCTGCTTTCGCCTGAAAATCCCCAGGACAGCACTGTAGACTGGGAAGTTTCCGATCCCGATACAGCCAGCGTCGACTCCAGAGGTACAGTCCTCTTTAAAGAGGGTGCCGGCGGAGAACTCACTGTCACCGCTACAGTCCCCTCCGGCAAAGCGGAATCTTATACGATCCATTTCTATGATCCGGACAAAGTGGATCCGCCGGAGCCTTCATCTGTTACGCCGGAGAAGGAAACGCTTACTGTCAAAGTGGGAGAGCTTGCTCACATGAAACTGACACTGGCACCTTCTCCCTGCAGCCCCGTCCTCACATATGAGTCTTCCGATGAGGATGTGGCAAAACTGCTTAATTACGGAGTGGTAGAGGGAGTTAAACCCGGAACATGCACCATAAAGATCACCGACATGATGGGAGACGCTGAAGCCACTTATACTGTCACCGTTACAGAATAATAAAGCTGTCACCGGCACAGAATAATAAAATCCGGTTTCCGGATATGTAAAAAGAGGCGCCGCAGAAACCTTTTCACCCATTCTAAAAAGATGGGCGAATGGTAACTGCCGGCGCCTCTATTGCATTTTATAAACCCCTTATATTCCATCATGATAACCCTTTTCCTGATGTTTGATGGACGTTCAGAGAAACATGTCATGTATACTCTTATCTTCGGGCTATTATGATGGTATACTTTTGCAGTTTTTCATGTATAAATCATGTCATCATTATATTTGGTAATATTCTCTACTTCCTTTTTCATGGATAGATATGAAAAAGACCTCTATTGATGGAAACAGACAAAATAACTCATGTATAGATGAAATACAACTATATTTGATGGACAGATTTTTTATACTGTCATGTAAGAATCAGTTTTAAATAATGGTTGATGGAAACCTTACCCGGGAACACAAAGAATCCCGGCAAAACCCCAGGATGAACACGAAAACGGGACTCCACAGTTACGTTTTCGCCCATTCTATGCCCTGTTTCTCCTCCTCTGCAGCAGCATGGCTCCCAGGATAATCCCGTTCTTCAGAAGCCATCTTCTGCGCTCTTTTTTCTTTGTTTCCTTCTTGACCATGGCAGCCTGTTTGCGAGCTGTCTTTTTCTCTTTCCTGGACTGGCTCATTTTATCTCTCCTCTCCGCCGGCTTTAAATCCGGACTCCAACTCTTTTACTGTTTCGAATAATTCTCTCTTAAGTACAAAGGCTTCCGAGAAGGCATTGATTACAATCCCGGATACATTTTTCTCATTGTTTTTTGCCAGAGCCAGAGCCTCAAGGAAATGGTTCTGGGATTTGGAAAAGTGATCTCCGTACTCTCCCATATCCTCCATGGTGGTAAATACCGGGAAGAAATACTCTTCGCCTTTCTTTAAAATATCCGGTACCAGACGGATTGCTTCCTGATTGACAAGCTCCTTTCCCACCATTGAATCGCCTGAAGCCTCTGCTTCCCTGACCTGTTTTTCCACTGCTTCCTGATCTGCTTCAGACAGAACTGCGTTGCAGGGAATCCAGACCAGGCTGTCCCGGAGAAGTTCCAGAACCCGCAGCAGATTTCTTCTTGTTCTGTGCCCGGCAAATGTGTGGATGGCTTCCTTAAGCATGCTGCCGTCTTCCAGGTCCTGAGGCGTAAGCTGCCTTTCAGCCTTTTTCTTTTCTTCTCCCCTCTTCAGGATTATGGCGATCAGATCGGCAGGCAGGA
>CACZQE010000054.1 GCA_902783205.1 uncultured Lachnospiraceae bacterium
GACCAATCCCAGCTTCAGGCCATACGACAGGCGCTGACCCAGGGGATATCAGTGATCACCGGCGGTCCCGGCACAGGGAAGACGACGACCATCAACCAGATTATCCGCCTGTTTGAGCAGGACAATGCCGACATCCTGCTGGCGGCGCCGACAGGAAGAGCAGCCAAGCGTATGACGGAAGCCACAGGCTATGAGGCAAAGACCATACACCGCCTGTTGGAAATCAGCGGCGGGGCCATGGACGGAACACCCTACCATTTTGACAGAAATGAGGAAAATCCTCTGGAAGCGGACGTGATCATCATCGACGAGATGTCCATGGTCGATCTGCAGCTGATGTACTCCCTGCTTAAGGCTGTCCTTCCCGGCACAAGGCTGATTCTGGTGGGAGATGCCAACCAGCTTCCCAGTGTGGGTGCGGGAAATGTTCTGCGGGACATCATATCATCCGGCCGCTTTCCGGTAGTCAGCCTTACCAGGATATACCGCCAGGACGAGGACAGCCAGATCATAGTCAATGCCCATAAGATCAACCGGGGTGAGCAGATTTCCCTGGACAACCGGAATAAGGACTTTTTCTTCTTTTACAAGGAGGATGCAAGATCGGTGATCGGAGCCCTTGTTTTCCTGATCCGCACCCGTCTGCCGGAATACATCGGTGCAGACCCCATGGATATACAGGTGCTGACGCCCATGCGCAGAGGAGAACTCGGTGTTGAACACCTTAACCAGGTGCTCCAGTATTACCTGAATCCGGCTTCGCCGGAAAAGGAGGAGCATGAGGCAGGCAGCCAGGTCTTCCGGGAGGGAGACAAGGTCATGCAGATTCGGAATAACTATAAGCTGGAGTGGCAGGTTAAGAACGGCAAAGGATTTGTAATATCAGAAGGAACGGGCGTATTCAACGGCGACCTGGGAATCATAAAAGAGATCAATACATTTTCCGAGAAAGTGATCGTGGAATATGACGAGGGCAGGAGAGCCGAATACAGCTATTCTATGCTGGATGAGATTGAACTGGCTTACGCAGTGACAATTCACAAGTCCCAGGGAAGCGAATATCCGGCAGTGATCATTCCTTTGCTGCGAGGCCCGGACATCCTTTATAACAGAAACCTGCTCTACACTGCCGTGACCAGGTCGCAGAAATGCGCTGTAATCGTCGGGAGAGATGATGTAGTGGAACAGATGATCCGCAATGAAAGAGAACAGAGACGGTACTCAGGCTTGAGGGAAAGTCTGGAGGAATTCTTTATTCCTGACTGATGTTTAGGACCTATTCTCTGGAAAGACCTGTGCAGACAGAGCAGATATAGACATCTTTTATGCCTGCCCGGTTAAGGACGCGGGTACATGCTTCCATGGTGGCGCCGGTAGTGTAAATGTCATCTACCAGCAGAAGACGCCCTATGGAGGAAACATCACCGCTGTATTGCTTATTAAAGGAAAAAGCATCCGTAAGATTGGCAAGTCTGGCCTGGGAGCCGAACTGCTTTTGAGGCAGTGTGTTGACTTTGCGGATCAGAAGATCGGAAATATGAGAGAGGCCAAGACCGTAGGCGATCCTGCTGCTCAGGAGAGCCGCCTGGTTGTAGCCTCTCTTTTTGTATTTGATACGGTGTATGGGGACAGGGACTACCGTGTTGATTTTCCAGGAACGAAAAAGAGACCGGTACCGCTTCAGGATCTCATCAGAGAAAAAGTCGGCCAGAACCCGCTGGTTATGGTATTTGAAACGGACCATGGCCGGCTGGGTCATCCGGTCATAAATAAGCAGAGAACAGCCGCCAAGGAAACTTTTGGAGAAAACTCTGCAGTCATAACAGTATTCCTGTCCGGGATCAGAGACAGGCTTTCCGCAGCTGTAACAGGTGCAGGATCCTACAAAGGGAAGCTGTCTGTAACAGGAAGGACAGATGGCCCTCCCAAAAGGGACCGCAGCTTCGCATACCGGACACCGTAAAGGAAAAATAATCGGCAGGAGTTTCCTGCCGATTATCTGATAGTAACGCATATATTGACTTTGATAGGATCTTTTGATCATCTGATTAATTCTTTCCGGTTGAGCCGAAACCTCCACGGTCCGGATTAGCCAGGACCTGAGCCTCTTCAAAATGTATGGCCGGCTGATGTTCCATAATACGGAACTGGCAGATCCGGTCATTGACCCGTATGTCCGTATCACGCATTGCGATCACAGGCATATGCCACTGATCGTTGTCTCCGCAATAGGACTCATCCACAATGCCCATGTGATTGGCCTGGATGATACCGAAGTTTTTATAAGTGGAGCTCCGGGGTACGATATGTGCTTCATATCCTTTGGGAAGCTCCATGGCAACACCTAAGGGAATCAGGGCGAACTGGCCTTTTTCCAGGTGCATGTCTTTTGCGGCCCGCAGGTCGATCCAGTCTGAAATGCCGTCTATATAAGTCAGCTTCTCGATTTCATCCGAGATATATCTGATACGAATGGTTTTCATATGATCTCCCCGCTGAATTCATCTGTAAGGCGGATCAGCCGCTGATTTGCACTGCCCCTGAATGGAAGTTCCAGACTCCTCTGTTCCTCTATGTAGGGGCCGTCGATCAGAAGATCCGTTACATCAAGTAAAGCTTTAACCCAGGGATCAGATGATGCCCGGTCGAGCAGATCCTCATAGATGAATCCTGTGTAGGTTATGACATTACCGCCTTCTTTCCGGACCATCTGTCCCAGACGGGCCAGGGCTTCCGGCTGGCAGAAGGGCTCTCCGCCTGAGAAGGTTACACCGGACAGAAGAGGGTTCTTCCGGTACCGGTCAAAGAGCTCATCTACTGTTGTAAGACGGCCTCCGTCAAAAGCGTGGGTCTGGGGATTGTGACATCCCCTGCAGTTGTGAGGGCAGCCCTGAACGAATATGGTGAAACGCAGGCCCGGCCCGTCTACGATGGAATCTTCGATGATATCGCTGATCCGCAGATTACATTCCATGCTTTACGCGGTCCTTTTCTTCCTCACGCTTGGCATTGTTAAAGCGATCTACTGTTCCCACAAGATATCCTGTGATGCGGCGGATCCGCTCGAAACCTACGCCTTCGCCTACAGTTACTGTATCTTTGCTTCTTTTGATCGTCATGGTAATCTCCTTTGTCTTTTTTTAATATTTTCCGGTGGGGCTGCTGGCAGTCAGCAGCCCGGTCTATGGTTAAAACCTCCCGTCACGGCTATTACAGCTGCTTCGGTCAGGTTGTGCATTCATAAACAGGAACATTGGGGAACTTCTTGCGAAGTTCTCTCAGCTTCTCGGCCGGTACGGATTCTCCTTCCCGTCTTCCGCAGCGCGGGCAGACATCGCCGATGACGCCGGTGTAGCCGCATACGGGATCCCGGTCAACAGGATGATTGACAGAACCGTAGCCGATGCCCTGCTCCTTCATGTAACGGATGATGTTCTCAAAGGCGGTCAGGTTGCGGCAAGTATCGCCGTCCAGCTCTACATAACTGATATGTCCCGCGTTGGTAAAGGCGTGATAAGGAGCCTCGAGCTGAATCTTACGATATGCCTGAATCGGGTAGTAGACCGGTATGTGGAAGGAATTGGTGTAATATGCCTTATCCGTGATTCCTTCGATTTCACCGTACTTGTTACGGTCCATCCGGACAAAACGTCCGCTCAGACCTTCGGCCGGTGTGGCCAGCAGTGTGAAGTTCAGACCGGTTTTCTCGGATTCCTGATCCAGCTTGTGACGCATGAAGCGGACAATCCGAAGTCCCAGCTGCTGAGCTTCCTCGCTTTCTCCGTGGTGTGCACCGCAGAGAGCCTTGAGGGTTTCAGCAAGCCCGATGAAGCCGACACTTAAAGTACCGTGCTTAAGGACTTCACCGATGGTATCGTCAATGTCCAGCTTGTCGGAATCGATCCAGATGCCCTGTGCCATCAGGAAGGGGTAATTACGCACTTTCTTTGCCGCCTGTATCTTAAAGCGGTGAAGAAGCTGGCGGATTACCAGATCCATCATGTCTTCGAGCTTGTCGAAGAACACGTCTACAGCGCCGTTGGCCTCCAGACCCAGCCTGGGCAGGTTGATGGAGGTAAAACTGAGATTGCCCCGTCCGAAGGTACACTCCCTGGTGGGATCATAGTGGTTGCCCAGTACTCTGGTACGGCAGCCCATGTAAGCGACCTCGGTATTGGGATCTCCCGGCTTGTAGTAGGAGATGTTGAAGGGCGCGTCAAGGAAGCTGAAATTTGGGAACAGCCTCTTGGCTGATGTGGCAACAGCCTGCTGGAAAAGGTCGTAGTTGGGGTCGCCCGGGTTGAAGTTCACGCCTTCCTTCACCTTGAAGATCTGTACGGGAAAGATGGGTGTCTCGCCGGCTCCCAGACCGTCCATGGTTGCCTCAAGCAGCATGTGGGTCACCAGGCGTCCTTCCGGGGAGATGTCGGTTCCGTAATTAATGGAAGAAAAAGGAACCTGTGCTCCCGCGCGGGAATGCATGGTGTTGAGGTTGTGGATTAGGGCCTGCATGGCCTGCTTGGTCTGATCACGGGTGTCGGTCCGTGCCTGTCTGACACAGAAGCTGTGCATCCGGCGGATCTCTTCTTCGGAAAGATCGGGAAGAGACAGGCTGAGGAGATCCTGAAGGAAAGAATCCTCATCCTCGAGCGCCAGGGGATGACTCACACCGCCCTCGATCAGGGTCTCAAGCATCCCGGCTTTGTCAGGCTCATAATCATGAACAGCTGTCACATAGGACTTCAAGGCATGGAAGTACTCTTTGTGGTAGGTCTTTGCCACACCGTCGGCCATGGCGAAATCGAAGTTCGGCAGACTCTGTCCGCCGTGCATCTCATTCTGGTTTGCCTGGATGGCAATACAGGCCAGTGCCGCATACGTCTGAATGGACTGGGGCTCACGGACGTAGCCGTGTCCGGTGGAAAAGCCTCCGTCAAAGAGCTTGGTCAGGTCTATCTGACAGCAGGTCTCTGTCAGCATGTAGAAATCCATATCATGGATATGAATGTCACCGTTGACATGGGCTGCTGCGATATCCTTGGGCAGGACATGATTGATGATAAAGAACTTGGAACCTTCGGAACCGTACTTGAGCATGGTTCCCATGGCCGTGTCACCATCAATATTGGCATTCTCCCGCTTGATGTTCTCTGACTCTGCGTCGGAGTAGGTCAGACGGTGGTAGATGTCCATCAGATAGGACTCCGACTCACGGATCTTGGTATGTTCCGCGCGGTAGAGAATATATGCCTTGGCTGTGCTTGCAAAATCATAGCGGATCAGCGTCTCTTCCACAATATCCTGTACCTGCTCGACGGTGGGTACCGGAATATCCGCAACTCTGTCGCAGACTTTCTGTGTGAGGTAGTTGAAATCCGCAGGCGTCATGTTGTCGTCTACTGCCTGGCTTGCCATATGAATGGCATTCATGATCTTCATTGGATCAAAAGGGACCAGATCGCCGCTCCTTTTCTGTATCAGTCGTTCCATAGCCAGAAACCTTCCTTATTATATAATGAAGAAACAGGTGTGCTCCCCGGGAAAAAACCCGACTGGAATGGCAGATATTCCCTCCCTAGTCAAAAATAACAAAACACAACATTTTGTATGTTATGTTTTGTCGGAGCACAAAATAACGGATATACTACTAATATTATACCGAACATTTGTTTTTGTCAATAGAAATATTTGCAATATGAGGAGGCCGGTAATATTCGGAATTGAGCGATAGAAAAAGACAGAAAACAGAGTTTTCTGAAATGTTGATAAGGGCCGGGTCATCCACCTTTTATCCACAGAGAATTCTTGCAAAGACAGAACCGAAAGAGTATGATAATAAAAGACCTTTAAAATGTCAGCCTGAGACTTGTCCACTTTACCCACATATCTATGTGGATTTTGTGGATAACTTATACACAGCAAAAAAATGCATGACCGGGTTTAATCTGCGGCCGGATTCTCCCGAAAGAAAATGTGTTGACGAACAAATATCCTTATGCTATATTAAGGTGACGATGGAAAGGTCTTTTTTTTATGCCCTTTTTTCCGTAAAGGAATTGCCCGGGCACTGAAAGACCGTAAAAAATGAAAATTGGAGGTGGAAGTTGTGCGCGTTAGGATAACATTGGCATGCACAGAATGCAAGCAGCGTAACTACAATACGACGAAGGAAAAGAAGAATCATCCTGAGAGACTTGAGACTCGTAAGTATTGCAGATTCTGCAAAAAGCATACTGTTCATAAAGAAACCAAGTAGAACCGTATGAAGGAGTGATTGCATGAGCAATAAGTCAAAAAAGACGGGAATTAAAGACTGGTACCAGGGCCTTCGCGGGGAGTTCAACAAGATCAGCTGGCCTGATCGTGAAACCCTCACAAGGGAGACAGTCACCGTAACAGTCGTGTCGATTGTGATCGGCGTCATCATTGCGATGCTTGATATGGTTCTTCAATATGGAATTAGCTTTCTGGTCTAGTATAAAGGACAAGGTGAATCTATGTCAGATTTCAACTGGTATGTAGTCCATACCTATTCAGGATACGAGAATAAAGTTAAGGCTAATATTGAAAAGACAATTGAAAACAGGAAGATGCAGGATCAGATCAATGAGGTCAGGGTTCCGCTGCAGGATGTAGTGGAAGTAAAGAACGGCCAGCAGAAGACAGTATCCAAGAAGATGTTTCCGGGATACGTTCTGGTAAATATGGTCATGAATGATGACACATGGTTTGTGGTCCGGAACACGCGAGGCGTTACCGGATTTGTCGGTCCGGGGTCGGAACCGGTCCCGCTCACAGACGCGGAGATCAGGAACCTGGGCATCGGGACAGATCAGGAAGAAGAAGTTATCAGCATCGACGTGGAGCCGGGCGATATGATTCGCGTGGTTTCCGGCGCATGGGTAGGCCGGGAAAGCGTTGTCAAGGCAGTTAATTTCAATAAGAAGACCGTCACGATCGAAGTTGAAATGTTCGGAAGAGAAACTTCCGTTGAAATTGGATTTTTGGATGTACAGAAAGTATAAGGTCTGCGGCAGGCAGATCTGTGGGAGGGACACCCCCGTAATTACCACAATAGGAGGTAGCTATCATGGCAAAAAAAGTTACAGGTTATATTAAGTTACAGATTCCGGCAGGAAAGGCAACTCCTGCACCGCCTGTAGGACCTGCATTAGGTCAGCACGGTGTGAATATCGTTCAGTTTACCAAAGAGTTCAACGCGAGAACAGCAAATCAGGGCGACCTGATCATCCCGGTTGTAATCACGGTATACCAGGACAGAACATTCAGTTTTATTACTAAAACACCACCGGCAGCAGTATTATTGAAGAAAGCCTGCAACATCCAGTCAGGATCCGGCGAGCCCAACAGAGTAAAAGTGGCAACCGTATCCAAAGACAAAATCAGAGAAATCGCTGAAACAAAGATGCCTGATCTGAATGCGGCAAGCATTGAGGCGGCTATGAGCATGATCGCAGGAACAGCTCGAAGCATGGGCATTGTTGTGGAAGATTAGTTTTGAAAGATAAGAGATGTTAAAGTGGGAGGGTTGCTCCCGATAATACCACAGGAGGTTTAATAGATATGAAAAGAGGAAAAAGATATCAGGAAGCTGCAAAGCTCAGAGATAAAACAAATTTATATGAAGCAGCGGAAGCCATTTCCATCGTTAAACAGGCAGCCAGTGCTAAATTCGATGAGACCATCGAAGTTCATCTGAAGATGGGTCTTGACGGACGTCACGCTGATCAGCAGATCCGTGGTGCCGTTGTATTACCTCACGGAACCGGAAAGAACGTCCGCGTTCTTGTATTCGCTAAAGGCGAGAAGGCAGAAGAAGCCGCAGCAGCAGGCGCTGATTACGTAGGCGCTGAGGAGTTCGTCCCCAAGATCCAGAAAGAGGGTTGGATGGACTTTGACAAGTGTGTTGCTACTCCCAACATGATGAGTGTTGTAGGACGTCTCGGCCGTATCCTCGGACCGAAGGGTCTTATGCCGAACCCCAAGGCAGGAACAGTAACCATGGATGTTGCTACAGCAGTCAAAGAGCTGAAAGCAGGTAAGATCGAATACAGACTTGACAAGACCAACATCGTTCACGTGCCGATCGGCAAAGCTTCCTTTACAGAGGAACAGCTGGCCGAAAACTTCCAGACATTAATAGACGCTATTGTGAAAGCAAGACCGGCGGCTGCAAAGGGACAGTACATCAGAAGTGCTGCAATCTCTTCCACCATGGGCCCCGGAATCAAGATCAATCCTACAAAGTTCTAGGACTGACCTGATCATATTAAGCGCAGAAGATACCGTATCCTTTTTTAAGGATGCGGTATTTTTTTGTCCGCGGACCGGGTTATGTGATATACTGTATATACATAAAAACTGAGAGGAGGGCGGCCGATGGAACAATTAAAACAGTACAAATGTCCGGTATGCGGCGGCGAAGTCGCATTTGACAGCAGTATCCAGAAAATGAAGTGTCCCTACTGTGACACAGAGTTTGAAGTGGATTACTTTGAAAAGCCGGATGAATTCGGCGAGGGCTCTGAACAGGGAGAAACTGCAGCAGAAACGGAACAGGACGGTCCGGTAAGCCCCACATCCCAGTGGAGTCAAGAAGAAGCCGCTTCCATGAGGGTCTATGCATGCACGGCCTGCGGAGGCGAGATCGTGACGGATGAAACCACGGCTGCGACAGATTGTCCCTTCTGCGGGAACCATGTGGTCATGAAAGAGCAGCTTTCCGGAGACCTGAAACCGGATTTCGTGATCCCCTTCAGGAAAAGTAAAAATGAAGCAATCAACACCTACAGGAAATACATAAAGAAAAAAGATTTTGTACCCCGTATCTTTAAGGACAGCGGCCATATCGATACCATGAAGGCAGTTTACGTTCCCTTCTGGCTTTTTGACATGGAAGCGGATGCGGATATGATCCTCAGCGCAAGAACGACCCGGGTCTGGATTCAGGGAGACGAGGAGTTTACGGAAGTAAAGGAGTATGACGTGCGCAGACAGGGGCAGATGCATTTTGAACGGGTGCCTGCCGACGGCTCGACTTCCATGGATGATGCCCTGATGGAATCCCTTGAACCCTATCATTATGAGGAAATGGTACCTTTCTCGGCGGGTTATCTGGCAGGTTATCTGGCCGACCGTTATGATGTCAGCGCAGAGGAGTGTATTGACCGGGTCAAAGCCAGGGTAAGGAAGAGCACCGAGCGGCAGATTATCTCTTCGGTACAGGGATACGACTTTGTAAAGCCTGTGGAAAGCAATATTGATGTTACTGCGACCGGGATTTCCTACGCCCTGTGTCCGGTGTGGCTGCTGACTACCAGGTGGGGGAAGGAGAATTACCTCTTTGCCATGAACGGGCAGACCGGAGCTATGATCGGCGATCTGCCTTTTGACAAAAAGTCCTTCTGGAAATATGTTCTGATCCGCGGTCTGATCACTGCAGTGGTCATTTATCTGATCATGTGGATCATTGTCCTGATGTAAGGGGGTGACGAGATGAAGAAAGTATGGTTATCCCTGCTCCTGGCTCTCTGTATGGTGATTGCAGCGGCAATTCCCTCTCTGCCTGCCCGTGCCGCTTCCGGTCTGCCCAGGCTGGTTGATGACGCGGATATTCTGACGGACGATGAGGAAAAGGAAATCCTTGCTCAGCTTGACCGGATCAGTGAAGAGCAGGAGTGCGATGTTCTGGTATACACGGCGGATTCTCTGGAAGGGAAAACAGCCACGGAATTTGCCGATGATTATTATGATTATAGAGGATACGGTATGGGACCGGCGAAGGACGGAATCCTGCTCATGATCTGCATGGAAGAGCGCGACTGGGCAATCTCCACCTGCGGATACGGGATTACGGCATTCACCGATGCGGGACAGGAATACATGATGGACCGGATCCTTCCTTATTTAAGCAGCGGCAATTACGGCAGGGCATTTATGACCTATGCCGACATGTCGGAGGATCTTCTTAAGCAGGCAAGGGCGGGTGAACCCTATGATGTGAGGCCGGCTGAAAAGGAGAAAAGAGGAGTATCTCCCTTCTGGCTCCTCGGCGATGCAGGAATCGGCTTCGGAACCGCTTTAATGGGGGCCAACAGGAAGAAACGGAAACTGAAAACCGTCTACAGGAAGAAACAGGCATCCATCTATATGCAGCCAAACGGATTTGTTCCTGCTTTCACCAACGACAGCCTGATCAATACCCGTATCACCCACACAAGGATCCAGAGGGACCGCGACAATGACAGTTTCGGCGGCGGAGGAGGAAGTACGGTACATACCAGCTCCTCGGGAACGACCCACGGCGGTTCCAGCGGCAAGTTCTAGGCCCGGCGGGGAAATATTTCCGATTTTCTTTTTCCGGCACTTGACAAATGAAGAGAAATGATGATAATATAGCCGGGTACGAACGCCGAAGACAGCAGGTGCCTTATGGCATAATGTGATGAACGCCTGCCGAGGAAGTAAGATCAGTATTTGTGATACTATGCTCTCTGTCTTTGGACAGGGAGCTTTTTTCTATACTTCGATGGAAACCGGCCCTCCCGGGGGACGGCGGCGGTACACACAAAGAATCAAGGAGGTGCACCAATGGCTAAAGTCGAATTAAAACAGCCGATCGTTGATGAGATCAGAGCCGCATTAGACGGAGCGAAGTCAGTGGTTGTTGTGGACTACCGCGGTATCTCGGTTGCAGATGTTACCGAGCTTCGTAAGCAGTGCCGTGAAGCAGGTATTGTTTACAAGGTATACAAGAACACAATGGTCAGACGCGCTGTCGAGGGAACAGAGTTCGACGGGATCACAAAGGATCTCGAGGGAACAAATGCATTTGCAATCTCTAAAGAAGATGCGACAGCACCTGCAAGAATTATTGCAGGATTCATCAAGAAGGCAAAAGTCTGCCAGCTGAAGAGCGGAGTTGTCGAAGGCACATATTATGATGCAGCAGGCATCAGTGAAGTGGCTACGATCCCGTCCAGAGACGAACTTATCGCAAAGTTCATGGGAAGTATCCAGTCTCCGATCGCAAACTTTGCTCGCGTTATCAAGCAGATCGCGGAAAAAGACGGCGAGGCTGCTCCTGCAGAAGAAGCTGCAGAGTAAGAAGGAATCATGTTTGCGCGGCAGAGGCTGCGTAAAGGTCCCCAGGCATGACTTTAGTGCCTGAATGAAAAGATGAATAATGGAGGAATAATAAGATGACAACACAGGAAATTATTGAAGTTATCAAAGGATTATCCGTATTAGAGTTAAACGAGTTAGTAAAAGCTTGTGAAGAGGAATTCGGCGTTTCCGCAGCAGCAGGCGTTGTTGTTGCAGCAGGCCCGGCAGCTGAGGAAGTTGAAGAGAAGACTGAGTTTGACGTTGAGCTTACTGAGATCGGCGGCCAGAAGGTTAAGGTTATCAAAGAGGTTCGTGGTATCACAGGTTTAGGTCTTAAGGAAGCTAAGGCTCTCGTAGACGGCGCTCCGAAGCTTGTTAAGGAAGCTGTTTCCAAGGAAGAGGCTGAGGCTGTTAAGAAGCAGTTAGAAGAGGTTGGAGCTAAAGTTACAATCAAATAATCGAACTGCATCTGCTCAGAATCATGAGAAAAGAAGAGGACTGTCACTGAAAAAGTGGCAGTCTTTTTTTCTTGACATGGCTTGACACGTGTGCTATTATAGGAAATTGATTCACAATGGGTTTGTATGCCTATTGGATAGGAACTGATAATTCAACCGCAAGATATCAAGGGGTGAATACATCTATGGAAAAGAACAGAATTCGTCCGGAAAGGGTCACTGGCAGTAAAAACATCAGAATGAGCTATGCCAGAAAGAAAGATGTCCTCGACATGCCTAACCTGATTGAGGTACAGAGGAACTCGTACAACTGGTTTCTGAACGATGGTCTTGCTGAAGTGTTCCGGGATATTTCTCCGATCACGGATTACAATGGCCAGCTCAGCCTGGAGTTTGTAGACTACCAGCTCTGTCGGGACGATAAGAAATATACGATTGAAGAGTGCAAAGAAAGAGACGCTACCTACGCAGCACCTTTGAAGGTAAAGGTACGCCTCCATAACAAAGAAACAGATGAATTAACCCAGCATGATATCTTTATGGGGGATCTCCCCCTGATGACGGAGACGGGTACATTTGTCATTAACGGCGCGGAGCGTGTCATTGTTTCACAGCTCGTCCGTTCTCCGGGAATCTACTATAAAATAGGTCATGATAAGATCGGAAAGAGACTGTTCTCCTGTACGGTCATCCCCAACAGGGGAGCATGGCTTGAGTACGAGACGGATTCTTCCGACATTTTCTATATCCATGTGGACCGTAAGAGGAAGGTGCCGGTAACAGTCCTTGTACGTACTCTGGGATACGGCACCAACGCACAGATCCTTGACCTGTTCGGGGATGAGCCCAAGATCCTCAAGACGCTGGAAAAGGATACGGCGACTAATTATAAAGAAGGTTTAAGAAAGCTGTATGAAAAGATCCGCCCGGGCGACAAGTTCTCCGATGACGGTGCGGAAAGCCTGATCAACAGCATGTTCTTTGATGCCAGAAGATATGACCTGGCAAAAGTAGGCCGTTATAAGTTTAATAAAAAGCTGATGCTGCGCAACCGGATCGCGGGACATACTCTTGCCCGCGAGGTAGTGGACGAGACTACCGGAGAGATCCTCTTCGAGGCAGGAACCCGCCTTGACAAGGAAATGGCCGACAGGATCCAGAACGCAGCTGTCAGAGCCGTGTACATCGATACGGATGAGCGCGAGGTCAAAGTACTGTCCAGCATGATGGTAGACTTCTCCAGCTTCTGTCCGGACATTGATCCTGAGGAAGTGGGCGTGACTGAACTCGTATATTATCCGCTCTTAGAGCAGATTCTCGAGGAAAACACCGAGACAGAGGATATCAAAAATGCCGTCAGAGCCAATATCGATGAACTGATCCCCAAGCATATCACCAAGGAAGATATCATTGCTTCCATAAACTATAACATTCATCTGGAGTACGGAATCGGCAATGATGACGATATCGATCATCTGGGCAACCGCCGGATCCGTGCCGTGGGAGAACTCCTCCAGAACCAGTACAGGATCGGTCTGTCCAGAGTGGAGCGTTTCGTGCGCGAGCGTATGTCCACACTGGATCAGGAGACGGTATCTCCCCAGACACTGATCAATATCAAGCCGGTTACGGCAGCAGTCAAGGAGTTCTTCGGAAGTTCCCAGCTGTCTCAGTTCATGGATCAGCATAATCCGCTGTCCGAGCTGACACACAAGAGAAGACTGTCCGCTCTCGGACCCGGCGGTCTGACAAGGGACCGTGCAGGTTTCGAGGTCCGTGACGTTCATTATTCCCATTACGGAAGAATGTGCCCCATCGAGACTCCCGAGGGTCCCAACATCGGTCTGATCAACTCTCTGGCGACATATGCCCGGATCAATGAGTACGGATTTGTTGAGGCACCTTACAGGAAAGTCGACAAGAGTGACCCCGCCAATCCGGTTGTCACCGACGAAGTAGTTTACCTCATGGCAGATGAGGAAGACGAATATACAGTTGCGCAGGCGAATGAGCCTCTGGATGAAGAGGGACATTTTGTACATAATAATGTATCCGGAAGACACAAAGAGGATACATCCGAGTTCCCCAAGAGCAGGATCGACCTGATGGACGTTTCTCCTAAGATGGTATTTTCCGTGGCGACTTCCATGATCCCCTTCCTGGAGAACGATGACGCCAACCGTGCCCTTATGGGATCCAACATGCAGCGTCAGGCAGTACCCCTGCTGAAGACTGAAGTGCCGGTAGTCGGTACCGGTATGGAAGCAAAAGCAGCCCGCGATTCAGGTGTCTGCATTATCGCAAAGCACAGCGGTACAGTGGAATACTCCACCAGCAAGGAAATCGTGATCCGCAGAGAGGATGGCGTACGTGATACATATCACGTGATCAAGTTCTCCAAGAGCAACCAGGGCAACTGCATGAACCAGAGACCGATCGTCAGGAAAGGCGAGTATGTGGAAGCCGGCGATATCATTGCCGACGGCGCATCTACCTGCGGCGGCGAGATGGCACTGGGCAAGAATCCGCTGATCGGATTCATGACATGGGAAGGCTATAACTACGAGGATGCGGTTCTCTTAAGTGAAAAACTGGTGCAGAAAGATGTCTACACCTCCGTTCATATTGAAGAGTATGAGACAGAGGCCAGGGACACCAAGCTGGGACAGGAAGAAATCACAAGAGACCTGGCAGGCCTGAGCGAAGACGTGCTGAAAGATCTTGATGAGAACGGTATCATCCGCATCGGCGCTGAAGTTCATGCCGGTGACATTCTCGTGGGTAAGGTTACCCCCAAGGGCGAGACAGAACTGACTGCAGAAGAGCGTCTGCTCCGTGCAATCTTCGGTGAGAAAGCCCGTGAAGTAAGAGACACATCCCTTCGTGTACCCCACGGTGCTTACGGTGTCGTAATGGATACGAAGGTGTTCACAAGAGAGAACGGAGACGAGCTTCCGGCTTCCGTCAACAAGTCCGTTCGAGTATATATCGCGCAGAAGCGTAAAATCTCTGTAGGCGACAAGATGGCAGGACGTCACGGAAACAAGGGTGTTGTATCCCGGATCCTTCCGGTAGAGGATATGCCCTTCCTCCCCAACGGACGCCCTCTGGATATCGTGCTGAATCCTCTGGGTGTTCCCTCCCGAATGAATATCGGGCAGATCCTGGAGCTGCACCTGAGCCTGGCTTCAAAGGTGCTCGGATTTAATGTATCCACACCGGTCTTCAACGGCGCCAACGAGAATGACATTATGGAAACCCTGGAAATGGCCAACGACTACGCCAACTCTACATGGGATGAGTTCGAAAGCCGCTGGGGTGACAAGGTCAATGATGATATCATGAAGTTCCTCTATGATAACCGGGATCACCGTGAAGAGTGGAAGGGAGTTCCCATTGACCGCACCGGAAAAGTCCGCTTAAGAGACGGACGTACCGGCGAAGAGTTTGATTCTCCGGTTTCCATTGGATTCATGCACTACCTGAAGCTGCATCATCTTGTTGATGACAAGATTCATGCACGTTCCACCGGTCCTTACTCTCTGGTAACACAGCAGCCTCTGGGCGGAAAAGCCCAGTTCGGCGGACAGCGTTTCGGTGAGATGGAGGTATGGGCACTGGAGGCGTACGGAGCATCCTACACTCTGCAGGAGATCCTGACAGTGAAGTCGGATGATGTGATCGGCCGTGTGAAGACCTATGAGGCCATCAGCAAAGGCAAGAACATCCCCGAGCCCGGCATTCCGGAGTCCTTCAAGGTATTGTTAAAAGAGTTCCAGTCCCTTGCACTGGATGTGCGTGTCCTGAAAGAGGATATGACAGAAGTAGATTTCAAAGAAGAAAGTGAGACCATTAATCAGGAAGTAAATGATGTTCTGACAAGCGCGCCCGAGGAAGGCGACTATGAGCAGGAAAGCTTTGAAGATCACGGATATGCCGAGCGTACTCTTGAGGAGGACAGCAGCATAGACGAGTCGTCCTTCGCGTTTGCAGCGGCAGAGCCCGGTGATTCGGATTATTAAAAGAACCCGGACCGGGAGGACTGTATTTGGCAGATTGGAACAGTAAAGGTTTTACGAAAAGGAGATACCTATGTCTGTAATGAATAATCAACAAGCAGAACAGTCAGTGAATTTTGACGCGATAAAGATCGGCCTGGCTTCTCCGGAAATGATCCGCAAATGGTCCCATGGTGAGGTGACCAAGCCGGAAACGATCAATTACAGAACACTGAAGCCGGAAAAAGACGGCCTGTTTTGTGAGAGGATCTTCGGACCGAGCAAGGACTGGGAATGTCACTGCGGAAAATATAAAAAAGAGCGCTATAAAGGCGTTGTCTGTGATAAATGTGGTGTTGAGGTTACCAAAGCAAGCGTGAGGCGTGAGCGTATGGGACATATCGAGCTGTCCGCGCCGGTTTCCCACATCTGGTACTTCAAGGGAATCCCCAGCCGTATGGGACTGATTCTCGATATGTCACCCAAGGACCTGGAAAAGGTACTGTACTTTGCTTCCTATGTGGTTCTGGATTCCGGCAATACCACCTATCTGGAAAAGACAGTGATTTCTGATGCGGAGTACCGCCGTATTCTGGACGAGTACAAGAACGCCGGCGACGATATCGGAACCTTCCGCGTAGGTATGGGTGCCGAGGCCGTCAAAGAACTTCTGCAGAAGATCGATCTTGAAAAGGAGTCCGAGACCCTCAGGGAGAGTCTTGACAGTACGAGCGGACAGAAGAAAGCAAGGGTTATCAAGCGTCTTGAAGTGGTGGAAGCGTTCCGCCAGTCAGGAAACCGTCCGGAATGGATGATCCTTGATGCGATCCCTGTTATTCCTCCGGATATCCGTCCTATGGTACAGCTGGACGGCGGCAGATTTGCCACATCGGATCTGAATGATCTTTACCGCCGTATTATTAATAGAAATAATCGACTGAAAAAGCTTATTGATATGAAAGCACCGGACCTGATCGTGCGTAATGAGAAGCGTATGATGCAGGAAGCAGTGGATGCCCTGATCGACAACGGCCGCCGCGGCAATGCGGTTACCACCCAGGGCAACCGTAAGCTGAAGTCTCTTTCCCACATGCTTCGCGGTAAGCAGGGACGCTTCCGTCAGAATCTTCTGGGCAAACGTGTTGACTATTCA
>CACZQE010000055.1 GCA_902783205.1 uncultured Lachnospiraceae bacterium
CATCCCCGCATCCCCGGCTGCAAGGGCAGCCTGGCGGTGATACATGTGCATATCCGTAAAACAGGTGGTTCCGGTGCTGATCATCTCAAGGCATCCCAGCATGGATGTCCAGTAGGCAGCCTCCACGGGAAGGTTATCCTCCACCGGCATCACCCTGTTGAAAAGCCATTCCTGAAATGGAAGATCATCCGCATAGTTACGCATCATGGTCATATATGCATGGGTATGCATATTGATCAGCCCCGGCATGATCAGCATACGGGCGGCGTCAACCGTTTCAAATGTGTCTTCTTCGGAGAAAGGAAGAAATGTTATCTTTCCCTCCCGGACACAGACTGTCTTCTCTTCCGTGGCCAGCCTCCCGTCCTTCAGAGTAAGGAGCAGGCCGTTAATAATCTTGTAGTTCTTCATAATGTCCTCCCGAAACACACTTATGATGTTCCATGTAAATAAAATCTCCCTTTTTTTCTTTTTCTCAGACTGCGAAATTGACAAAAGGGGGCTCACCGTTATAATTGTATCTAAGAAGCAAATAAAACTGTCTTTTTAAATTGGAAAGAAGGTAAATATTATGTCAATGATACTGTCAATTCTTGGTATTCTGTTAATTCTTCTTGGCGTCTGCTGCGCTTTCACTCCCCTTACCGCTTTTATGGCAACGGGATATTTTATCGCTTTCGTTCTGATTTCCGCCGGTGTTGCAGGTATTATAACCTCAATTTATTACAAGATCTTCGGCTGGAACCTGATCATCAGTATTCTGGCAGCTGCTCTTGGCGCTCTGGCCGTCACCCGTCCCGGCGGAATTGAAGCCATTGATAATATGCTTGCTTATCTGCTTGCTTTCTGGTTCATCCTGCGCGGATGCATTTCAGTGTATCTGTCTCTCAAACTTAAAAAGCTTCGTGTCAGCGCCAACTGGATTCTGGGTCTTATTATCGGTGTGCTGGGTATTGCCCTCGGCGTTTACTCTCTGATCCATCCGGTGGTGCCTGCCATGACCATAGGTCTTCTGATTGCCCTGTACTTTATCGAGCAGGGTCTGGACGTCATCACCATGGGCCGGGTTGCCCGCTCATTTGGAAAATAAATTACCTCACTCCGAACGAAAAGAGGCATGGCAGTGACTGCGATGCCTCCTTTTTTTATCTGTCATCCGGCCGGCTGGCCGCCTGTTTCAGAAGGTCTTCTCTCTCCTCAGGGGTCACCGACTGGATATTCAGCAGATCCGTGGAAGCGCTGATCTTGTCCGCCAGGGTCAGGATCCAGCCTTCACGGTGTTTTGGTATCTTCCGGGTCAGCGGAAACATATGGGAGTGAATCGCATCCAGCACCCTCTCTTCCGACTCCCCTGTCAGGTCCGTGTATATCTCAGCGGAATGACCGGGATGCTGTCTCAGTGTTTCGAAGTTGCTGCCGTATTTGTCCTCTCTCCCGATCAGGCTCATGTCATGGCACAGACAGGCAGTCACTACATTGCTGAGCGTATTCTCATCTGTCAGATTGTGACGGAGGCAGAATTTCACAGCTTCCGCAGTCACCTCAAGCGTATGGTCTCCCACTGTGGTTTTATAATGGTGGCTCTGGTCGAAGGCAGCCAGAAATGTGTCTGAACAGAGAATATCCCTTCCGTATTTTATAATAATGTCTTTTACTTCCTGTTCCATATCACTTTCATTCTACCTTTCAAAATGTTTTCCATCTATCAGAGGAGCGGAGCAAACAGTCTTAAGAAGAGCTGTAAGAGTTTTCTTCCTGCTCTCGGATTCTTATAATCTTCCGTAACCTCTGCGGATTGTGCAAACATGTCTTCAAAGTCCTCCCTGACCTTGTTCACCGCATCGTAGCCCATAAAGAAACATCCGTTTTCAAAATGGTGGTAGAGGCTGCGGAAGTCCAGATTAATAGTTCCGCAGG
This sequence comes from uncultured Lachnospiraceae bacterium, assembly GCA_902783205.1. The sequence goes on from CACZQE010000055.1 coordinate 1,918, forward strand.
TGGCGATCCGGTCATCCGCAATACTCATCTTGGCATGGCAGAAACCGGGTGTGAATTCATAGATGCGGACACCGTTTCTCACCAGGCTGTGATAGTAAGACCTGGTAATAGAATATACCAGTTTTTTATCCGGTATTCCGGGGGTGATCACGCGGACATCCACTCCCTGCTTAGCCGCAAGGCCCAGCGTGTGGATCATTTCATCCGACAGGATCAGATAGGGCGTTACAAACCAGGCATAATCATTTGCATAGTTTGCCACTGCCATGTAGACATTTTCTCCCACCTGTTCATCATCGATCGGCAGGTCTGCGTAGGGCACTACAAAGCCTTTTTCCTTTGCCTGATAGGGATAGTCCGGGAAAAATGCTTCATAATCCGTATCATTCTCATCATCCCCCCGGATGGCGTTCCACATTTCCAGGAAAGTAGCGGTAAGGTTTTTAACGGCATCTCCGGTGATCCTGACACCGGTGTCCTTCCAGAAACCGTAAGGCTCCGTGATGTGGAAATATTCATTGGCCAGGTTATATCCGCCGGTAAATCCGACTCTTCCGTCAACAACAGTTACTTTTCTGTGATCACGGTTGTTCAGGAAAAGGTTCAGTCCGGGAACAAAAGGATTGAATACCCTGCACTTGATTCCTTTTGACTGCATCAGCTTCACAAAGTCCGTATTGATAAAGCCGATACTACCCATATCATCGTAGAAAACGCGGACATCAACACCTGCCTTGACGCGGTCCTCCAGGATTTCCTGGATTCCATGCCAGCTTTCAGCATTCTCTATAGCATGGTATTCCATAAAAATAAACTTCTCAGCCTTGCGAAGCTCCTCTTTCTGAGCTTCGAGCCCTTCCGCTGCGTCTGCGTAATAAACCAGGTCCGAATTATCGTAAACAGGATACTGGGAGTAGTTCCTGATATAGTCGGCAATATTGGCGGCTTTTTTATCCTGCGCCTTCATCCTTTCGAGTACATCTTTATTTTCCGGAAGAAGGGGGAACACCGCCTCATCAACCTCTTTGTACCTTTCCTTCATTTTTCTAGTGGATACATCAAGGCCGATCAGAAGATAAAGGACTATACCGAATATGGGCAGGACCATGATCAGTATGATCCAGGTCGTCTTCATGGCGGACGTTTTATTCTGGTTATAAATAAAGAGCACCAGAAGTGCCGCAAGAATACGGGTACCTATGGCAATCCACTCAGCATAATCATTAAGCCACACTATGACAGAAAGTATCACCAGTACTTCCAGAACAAGTGAAAGAATGACAAAAACAAGCCTTTTGACTCCGTTCTTGGTATCCGCCTCTTTTTCAATGGGTGTCGTGTTTTCAGCGTTGCTCATAGCAGTCTCCTTTCGCAACAGGCTTCACATTTGCAGTATTCTTTATGAAACATACAAAAGCAACCTCCCTCTTTCCGGGGGAGGCTGCTTTACAAGAATCTCCATGTGGAGTTTATATCCATCTGTTTCTATTCTCTTTCAAAAACCAGATCTACACCCAGAATTTTCGTTTTGATATTATCGCCGTCATCAACGAACTTGACCTTAAGGTCACCTTTGGTCTTGAAGCCTCCGTCAACGGGTTTCCATGTAAACTCACTGGTTTCACTTTCACCCTCAAGTGTTCCTGTGCCGTCCTCCTTGAGGGTCATAATATACTCTTCCTCAAGTTCCTCTGATTCGTCACCCGCTGAAATCCCCTTGGCTCTCCAGGTTCCTAAATACTTGCTGTCGGAAAGGTCGACATCACCGCTCTTGCTTCCACAGGATGTTAAAACAAATGCTGACAAGATCAACAGGGCAATAAGCGAAATTGAAATTAATCGTTTCATTCATTTCCCTCCTTCTGAAATGTATTTTTTTGTTATGATTAGTTTATCATAAATCAATGAAAAAACAACAGAAATCATCAGCGTTTATCCTTGTCAATAAACTCAAGAGTAATCACGGTCAAAGCAGAAAACAAAAGGATAAAGACCAGCAGATGCATCCAGTTCAGGATAACATTGGACCTGCTGTACTCGTACTTTGGATCATAGCTTGCCTTGGCGGCCCGCTCATCCATAAACTTCTTTGCCTCATCCTTACCAACCTGGTCGATAATCTCTCCCACGGTTGTGTATACCGTGATTGACTCGTCCCGGCGTTCCTGCACGGATTTACTGGCTGCCAGCAGGTCTACAAGCTCACCAAAAGTTGTAGTATAAGTAATCTTAGTATCTTTATATTTCTCGGTATATCCCGCCTCTTCCATCACAAGCA
>CACZQE010000056.1 GCA_902783205.1 uncultured Lachnospiraceae bacterium
ATTGAAGACGAGCTGCCGTTCATTTAGAAATGTAATATACTTAGGAGGTAATATCAATGGCATACAATAAAGATCGCAGCGATTCTCCCATGAGAAGAAGAGGCGGCCGTAAAAGAAGAAAAGTCTGCGTTTTCTGTACAGACAGTAATGCGGTAATCGACTATAAGGATGTGAACAGATTAAGAAGATACGTTTCTGAGAGAGGCAAGATCCTTCCCAGAAGAATCACAGGCAACTGCGCAAAGCATCAGAGAGCGCTTACAGTTGCTGTGAAGAGAGCAAGACATATCTCCTTAATGCCCTACACAGTAGAATAATCTGCTATTCATGAATTATGAGAGCCTGTTTTGACAGGCTCTTTTTTCTTTCTCTTTTCCTTTCTGTCTCCCCCGGGATTCAAACAATTTTCACATTATTAAAATAATATGCCAATAGTTTGATAACATATTTATGTTATTTTTGAAAAGGACATAAAATCCGGTCTCTTATAAGGGAGAAGACCGTAAAGATGGTTTTGAGGAAAGGAGGTGTACCGTGTCTCAGATCAAGATTTATCAGGGCGATAAGGAACTGACAGTCAATATCAAGAGTGTAAACTGCAGATATGTGGATATGTCCGTGCGTAACGACCTGTCGATCGATATGAAGGTTCCGGTCGGCATGAGCTGGGAAATGATCGAGCGGTATGTACGCCTCAATGAAGAGAGCATTTTTTCGGAGTATGAAAGGAAAAAGGCCAAGAATCATCAGACTCTTCCCATTACCCTGGAACTGGAAAACGGAAAAGTACGGTATCACAGCGGCCTGAAACTGCCCTTCCTGGGTGATACCAATATGAAGCTTCGTATTAAATACCGGCCGGATTATAACGGGACAAATGTATATGTGAAGAAGGAAGCGGACGGGGGCAAGTCCCTGGTGATCAGGACAGACAACGATGAGCAGGATTTCATCCGCTACTGTGTGATCCGTTTCTACAGGAAATGCGCTGAGAGAATCGTGAAAAAGACTCTGGAGGAGTATGCCTCTAAGCTGGAGCTTTCCTACAATACTTTCCGGATAACGGGAAAGAATCTGCGTTCTCCTATTCGCTATCCCAGAATTGCATCCAAGAACATCGATATTAAAAATCAGACAACCCTGTGGGGAAGCTGTAATAAAAAGAAGAATCTCAAGTTTGACTGGAAGCTGGCCATGCTGCCGATCGAGATCGTCCAGTACATCGTAGTACACGAGCTGACCCACTTAAAGAAAATGAGCCATTCCTCCACATTCTGGCATGAAGTGGAAAAAGTCATGCCGGAGTACAATGAGTGCCAGAACTGGCTGACCAAACACGGCAAGGAATATGAGATCTTCTGACCGGACCGGGCCGGAAATATATTTCAAGATACCCTGTACTTACAGAGAAGAAACTGCAGGCAGAACTACATTTTATGGAGATCTGCCTGTTTTTTGTTAATCCTGAAAGGGAAGTATGACAGATATGCAAAAGAAAAAAGAGGAAAAGACACAAATGGAAGCCAGGGAGCGGATCATTCACCCTATCCCGCCTTTCTACAGACCGGACTCCCGGATTCTGATTCTGGGCAGCTTCCCTTCCGTAAAGTCCAGGGAGTGCGGCTTTTTCTACGGACATAAGAGAAATCGTTTCTGGAAAGTACTTTCGTCGGTGCTGGGCAGTGACGAGCCGGTTACGGTGGAAGAAAAGAAAGCTTTTCTTGCCCGGGAGCATATTGCTCTGTGGGATTCGCTGGAATCCTGTGAGATCCATGCTTCGTCAGACAGTTCCATCCGTAAAGCCAGACCCAATGACCTCTCGGTCATCCTGGAGGCTGCGGACATCAGGCAGATTTTCTGCAATGGGGAGAAGGCTTACAGTTATTATGACAGGATGATCAGACCGGTAACGGGAAGGAAGGCAGTCCGTCTTCCCTCCACCAGCCCTGCTAACGCGGCATGGAGCGCTGACCGTCTGGTCCGGGCATGGGATGCCGTCAGAGAACCCCTGGGAGTGCTCCCTGCAGAATGCGGACAGGTACTTCTTTCCTGGTATGACCGGAACAGGAGAATCCTTCCCTGGAGGGAGGCACCTTCCGCCTATCATGTGTGGATTTCCGAGATCATGCTGCAGCAGACCAGGGTGGAAGCTGTAAAAAAGTATTATGACCGCTGGATCAGAAGGCTTCCGGACCCGGCGGCACTTGCCGCTGTGGAGGATGAGGAACTGATGAAGCTGTGGGAGGGACTTGGTTATTATAATCGTGTCCGGAATCTGAAAAAGGCAGCCATATCCGTCATGGAAGACTGGGGAGGAGCCCTGCCGGGAGACTATGAAAATCTCAAAAGTCTGCCGGGAATCGGAGATTATACTGCAGGCGCCATTGCTTCCATCGCCTTTGGCATCCGGGTTCCGGCTGTAGACGGAAATGCCATTCGGATTGTTTCCCGCATGCTGGCAGAAGAAAGGGAGATTGACAGGGAAAGTGTCAAAAGAGAGATCCGGGAGCGGATTTTCCGAATCATGCCGAAAGAAAGGCCCGGCGACTTTAATCAGGCGCTGATGGATCTGGGGGCTTCAGTCTGTCTGCCGGGAGGGCGGCCTCTTTGCGAGTCCTGTCCCTGGGAGAGCAAATGTATTTCAGCCCGCAGGGGCAGCCAGGACAAATACCCGGTCCGGAAAAAGAAAAAAGAGAGAAAAAAAGAGGACCTGACGGTCTTTCTGATTATAATAAAGGACCGCGTCTGTCTGCATAAAAGACCTTCCACGGGACTTCTGGCAGACATGTGGGAGTTCCCAAATCTTGCGGGGGACTGTCCGCCTGACGCGGCGGCAGATTACGCGGATAAGGTTCTGGGTCTTTCGGATTACAGCCTGGAATCTGCCGGTAAGGGCAAGCATGTCTTTACACACGTGGAGTGGCAGATGCGGGGTTACCGGATCCGGGCAGATCATCTGCCGGAACGGGTAATACGGGAAAAGGACCTGGTCCTTGTAACAGAAGAAGAACTGCAAAGCACCTATGCAGTACCGTCCGCCTTTGAGACATTTAAAAAAGAACTCTTAGACAAGGAGCCTGCCGGCAGCGGGCAGACTTAAGGAAGAAGAGAGGAGAAGAGGCAATGAAATTTCGCCCCTGCATTGATATTCATAACGGGAAAGTAAAACAGATCGTGGGAGGCAGCCTCCTGGACAAGATGGACCGGGCAAAGGACAACTTTGTTTCGGACCGGGATGCAGGATATTATGCCGCTCTGTATAAAAGCATGGGACTGTCCGGAGGACACGTGATCCTTTTAAATCCGGCCGGCAGCCGCTATTATGAGGAGGATGTGCGCCAGGCCTGTATGGCTTTGTCAGAATATCCTGGCGGTCTGCAGGCAGGAGGCGGCATGAATCCGGACAACGCATCTCTTTTCCTGGATGCCGGCGCATCCCATGTCATTGTGACTTCCTATGTCTTTCGCGACGGGAAGATACATTTTGACAGGCTGAAAGAAATGGTAAAGGCAGTGGGCAAAGACCGTCTGGTGCTGGATTTAAGCTGCAGGAAAAAGAGAGACGGATACTATGTGGTCACTGACAGATGGCAGAAATTCTCCGATGTCAGGCTGGACCGGGATCTCCTCTGCACTCTGCGGGAATCCTGCGCGGAATTTCTGGTTCACGCAGTGGACGCCGAGGGAATGGCAAAGGGAATTGAAGAGGACGTGGCAAAAATACTGACCTGCCTTGACCCCGTCCCGGTAACCTACGCAGGCGGGGTAGGCAGTTATGAAGATATCATGCGGCTGAAA
>CACZQE010000057.1 GCA_902783205.1 uncultured Lachnospiraceae bacterium
ATGTGGATAAAACCGGAGAAGACCGGCGGGAACCGGATGCCTGTGCCGGTACCGTTGGCAGTGGCTGCGGAGAAGGCTGTGGGCACGATGGCGATGAAGAGAAAAAGAAAAAAACCCGGACATGGAAGCCTGTCAGGACAGAAGGCTGTCTGGAAAAACAGTGCAGAGATCTCCCGGCCATCCAAAAAGTCATCGAAATGAAAGAGGAAGAACTGGAGGATATTTTCGGGAAGGGCAATTACCGGCGCATGGAAAGCAATGACAAAGAGATTATTGAATACGAATACGTGCCGCGGACACTCTACGTCAGGAAAACCGTGCTGTGCGCTTACGAAGCAATCAATAATGAAGCGGATGGCGTCAAAAAGGAAATGGCCGTCGCAAAAAACCCGGTCGTGAGGGTGCGCCAGCACAGCAGGGCGACCTCCTCCATATGGTCGCTTGTAATGTCCCAGAGGTATTCCCTGCGCCTGCCATGGGAAAGGGTGGCTTCCGACATCAAAAGGGACGGGCTTGCGCTTACCACCCAGATGATGGAGGAAAACGCCCGTTTCTTCTATGGAATACTGGCTGCACTCATCCAGAGGCTGTGGTACTGGCTTTTCCTTACCGGGCATATCCAGATCGATGAGACGCCTGTCCTGATGTATGACCAGCGCGAAAATATCCTCCGCCAATGCTATTTCTGGGTATTCACCGTCAGCGAACTGTATGATACTGACAAGCCGGTTACTATCTTTGCGTATGCGGCAGGCAAGGACACGGGTGTGCTGCGGAAATACCTTGTGGAAGATCACGCATACAAAGGGTACGCGACGACGGACGGGCATAACCCGTACCACATCATCGAGGCGGAGACGGATGGCGCTGTCAGGAACACGGGCTGCCTCAACCACTTCCGCACAAAGCTGGCCCGGGTGCTGAAAGCCATACCGGCGCTGAAAGAGATGACGGAAGAACAGCTGAAGCAGATCCCTGCATTCAATGCGCTTTCCGGTCTGCAGATCGTTTTCAAAAAGGAAAAGGAAACGAAAGGAATGACGGCGGGGGAACGGGCTGAATTCCGGGCAAAGTATGTATTCCCGGAACTGAAGGAGGCATTTGCCGTCCTGGAAGGACTGGAGGCTGACGATTACGGCCAGGGGAGCCTCATGCATAAGGCCCTTACGTACAGGGACAACCAGCAGGAATACCTGGAAAGGTTCATAGAGGATGGAAGCATCCCGCTGACGAATGTCAACAGCGAAAGACGGATCGCATTCTTCGCCTTATTGAGGAATGTCTCGCATTTCTACGGCTCAGATGTCATGGGAAAGGCTGGCGCGGGCTGGGAAACCCTGGCGCAGACAGCGAAAGCATGCACGGACCACGTTGATATCTATTTCCAGTACCTCCTGGACGAAGCAGTTCCTTTCATCAGGGGCGAGGACAGCAAAAAAGCTGTAAAACATACCGCCAGGAGCAACATGGATAAGCTGGAGAAAAACGCCCTGGTCTATTTCAACGATGAACGGCTGGACCGTTTCATGCCCTGGTCTGCTGAATACCGCGCTTACGAGGAAATGCGCCTTAAGGAGCGACGGGAAACGGCTGAACTCCTGGCCAGGGTCCATGAAACCCATCGGTAAACAGCTGCCACGCCGTCATCCCAAGGCATAGAAAAAGGCCTGTCAAAACTTTTGACAGGCCCATGTGGCATGCATTGGCATCAGGGAACTTTCACGGGATCTGCGAGAAGAACATGTCATCCGCCAGGTACTGTGCCTTACGCAGTCTCCGGCGGAAGGTGGATTCAGAAATCCCCAGGTCCTTCGCCAACGTTCCGGCTGGGACACACAGCCTCATGGCATTCCGGATCTGCCCAAGCGTCTGGTCCCTGCTTTCCAGGACAACAGCGCGGGGCCGTCCAACCCGGATTTCTTCCTGCACGCCAAGGCTTCCTATTCTGCTTAACAGGGCTTTTGCATTTCTGACGCAGTTGTCAGCTTTTTCCTAGTCCCCCTTCCTCATGGCGCATCTGGCTGCGAGAATCATATTTTCCAGTTGGCTGGACAGATCCCTGGCCTGGAAAAGCAGAACAGACAGCTCATCCTCGGTGTAAAGTTCTTTTTCCATTAACATGTCGTTTCCTCCTCCCTGGCCTGCACTGGAATACGGTTTGCCTGCCGGATGCGTCTGATGGCATCTGTGTCAATGCTGCTTTCCACACTGTATCCCCCCATAAGCTGCCCAAATTCATACGGGGACAGCGCTCTGACCTCCTCTTCACTCATAGGCCACTGGTACCGGCCTTTAAAAAGCCTTTTGTACAGGAGAACATATCCATCCGAATCATGGGTGAGAACTTTGATCCTGTCCCGACGGTGGCCACAGAAAAGGAAGATGGATCCTTCACCAAGGGGGTCCAGGCGGAACTGGTACTGGACAAGTGCAGAAAGGCTATTGATCCCCTGCCGCATGTCGGTGTAGCCGGGGCAATGAAGATATGGGGATATTTCCTTAGATCCAGATCCTTAAGCATACCGGATCACCTCCAATACTTTTGACAGGGTCTGTTCATTGAAACCGTCAAGTATACCGATCTGATAATTACCAGTCTGTATTGTGATGTGTGGACCGGCTACATGAAAACTGTTGTCCACTTCCATAAAACCATCCCGTGTTTGCGCCGGCACCTCCACGAATACTGGCTTTGCTGGAATGATTTGAGCCGATTCGGACTGATCCTGGCTTTCTATCAGAGCCAGGCATTTTTCTGTCTTTTTCCCGTCTTTTGTAAACCCCAGTTTCTTTGACCATCGATGGAAGTGATTTGTACGGATGTTGTGCTCAGCACACCATCGTGTAATTGGTTTCCTGCTCATATACGCTTCCGTCACAATCCTGTTCCAATGTTCCTGTTTTTCTTCCCTGGTCATAAAGATACCTCCGTAGTTTTACTTTTATTGTAAACCCGGAGGCAAGATACTACTTATC
>CACZQE010000058.1 GCA_902783205.1 uncultured Lachnospiraceae bacterium
AGGATGCCGACAGCCGATGAGTTTTACCGATACGGAGAGATCGATCCCATTCTCTTCATGAACTATAAAAGAGCCTCCTACTACCGCTTTGTCAGATCGGTGGACAAAAATTGCGGTCTGGAAGAGTTTACGCAAGCGCAGGAGGAAACCCTGGACTTCATCTGCACACAGATTGCGGATGGAAAGAGACCCCATGAGCTTGTACTCCTTCAGCTTCTGATGGAGGAAAACCGGCTTGACCCGGACCTGGCTGCAGCCAGACTGAGGCAATATAATGTCATGCTGCGGGATGAAGACTATGACTCGGCCATCCGGGTTCTGGACAAGTCCTTCCTCAACACGCAGGGAGATAAGAAAAGATATCAGATGGTCTCTTTCTTTGAAGAGGCAGGTGGACTTGATGCAGGCCGGCAAAGACGCTGTGCCTCTTATCTTAAGAGACTTGCCGGGATAAAGACCTCTGACCGTCAATTCCGGGAAGCTGTTATGGACCTGATTCGTTACGGCCTGGCCAGATACAGCGACCTGTACTCTGATGCTGACGAAGACAATCTTGTTCTTTACCAGAAATACTCCCGTCGGGATGCCTGCCGTATTCTGAACTGGATGCGGGACGATAGTTCCACGGTCTACGGATACCGGATCAAGTACGGGACATGTCCCATCTTTGTCACCTATGAGAAGCAGGAAGACATTTCCGAAACGACCAAATATGAAGACCGCTTTATAGATCCGGGTGTCTTCAGCTGGATGACGAGAAGCCGGGTCAGCCTGAACAGTCCGGAAAGTCAGAGTATTATCCACGCCGGAGAAAACGGGTTAAAAATGTACCTTTTCATAAAAAAGAGCGATGGAGAAGGAACCGATTTCTATTACATGGGCAGGGTCCATCCTGTCGGCTGCCGGGAGACCACCATTGCTGACAAAAACGGAAAGGAACTGCCTATCATGAATTTCAGGCTCAAGCTGGCCCACACTGTACGGCCGGACATCTATGATTACCTTACCCGATGATAATACAGGAGAACATAAGCTATGGACAGACAAAAGAAATCTATAAATGTTGTGGCGGCTGTCATACGGAAAGACAGCCGGGTTTTTGCGACACAGAGAGGCTACGGAAATTACAAAGGATGGTGGGAGTTTCCCGGCGGAAAAATCGAAGGCGATGAAAAGCCGGAGGAAGCATTGATCCGTGAAATCAGAGAGGAGCTTGCCACGGAAATTACGGTAGATCAGTACCTGACAACCGTGGAATATGATTATCCGGAATTTCACCTCCATATGGACTGCTTCTGGTGCAGCATAAAGGAAGGCCAGCTGGATCTACTTGAGCATCAGGCAGCCAGGTGGCTGGACCTGGCAGATCTGCGCCGAGTAAACTGGCTTCCTGCAGATATTCTGGTTGTAAATAAAATTGAAGAAAATATTTCAGACATTGATGGACAATCGCAGCCGGATACAGAAGTGCATCGTCTGTTTTGCAGCTTCTGCGGCTATCAGGTACCGGCGGATTCTTACTTCTGCCCAAAATGCGGGCATTACCTGCATAAATCCGGTCATGTACCGGAAACAATTCCCGGCGGAAGAGAAAAATGTGAGCAACTTCGGGAGATACGCAAAAAGATTGCAGAGGCAAACGGCATTGAATATGAGCCGGTGGAATGCTTCCATGAAGGCCCCTGTGCGGGCACCTGTCCGGTCTGTGACGAGGAAATCCGGTACCTGGATGAGCAGTTGGAGCAGAAGCGTGCCAGAGGGGAAGAAATCCGGCTGACCGCACTGGTCGAAGAGGCGGTCGGTCCATTTACCGGTGGTGACGGAAGGGATGTTTTCCCTCCGGACCCTGTACTGGCGGGAATACCCATGGCTCCCCCATTTCATTGGGAGGAAACTAAGGAGAAAAAACCCGGCTTTTTCAAAAGGCTCACGCAGAGGCTTCGGGGCTTTGGAAAGACGGATGCAGGAGACCCCGGCTCGAAATGAAGCCGGCATTGAGGAGGAAGACGGTGGCATGGAAATATCCGGTCTGCAACATCAGCCGGCTGCGTATGGGGACCGACGGGGACGGGATACGTACACTCGTCGTGATGGAAGGCTGTCCCCTGCGGTGCAGGCACTGTATCAATCCTTTTACCTGGGACAGGTCGATGAAAAGCAGAAGGATGACGGCAAAAGAAATATATGAAGAGATCCGGATCGACAGGCCCTATATCCTGGCCACCTGCGGCGGAATCACCTTCGGCGGAGGAGAACCGCTGCTGTATCCCCGTCTGCTTCGTGAAATGCATCATATATGTGATCCGGATATGACGATTAATGTGGAGACATCCCTGCACGTGCCCACAAGGAAAATGCTGGCAGC
>CACZQE010000059.1 GCA_902783205.1 uncultured Lachnospiraceae bacterium
CTAATAAATGAGATGATCCTGACTTTTACGGAGCTACTTTTAATCAGATATCATATATGATATATTTTTTTTAAGATTATTGTTATTGAGGCTTGTCTGTATGAATAAAAACAGCGATTTACAACCGGCGAAATAATAAAAAGACCGAATCATTTATGGGAGGGTATGTATGGGATTTTTTACTCCTAAATGGCTGATTGACAAAGAAAAGACTGCAAAGCTGAAAGATGACAAGAAACTGAAAAGAGCATATGAAATGGGTGAAAATATGGATGTCCGCCTCACAGCGATCGGAAAGATCGAGGACAGTGAGTTTCTGTATGGAATACTGGAAGAGGCGACTCCTGAAGAGCAGAAGGATTGGACGGAAGAAAAGTCATTGCTGATAACAGCTGTTGTGAAAAGGCTGGGAGAAACAGACCGCAGTCTCCTTCTCAAGGGACTTGCCGATCTCAAACACTATCGTAACGATCGTGGCCGTGTACAGACCATTATTAAAGATGCGCTGAAGCAAAGAGAATTATATGAGCTTTTGAACAGCTGTGACGACATGACGGCAATCTGGATTGCCGAGGAACTTGAAGCCCCGAATCTGCTTAAAAAGATCTTCCTTGAAAGAGGGAGAAAACAGCCGGATCCCAGGGAGAAAAGAACAATAAGAGGACCTGCCTGGACCGACACAGATGAGACAATTGCAAATCTGGTTGCTGAAAAAATCACAGACAAAAAAACATGCCTTAAGATTTTAAAAGAATTGTCAGGCCGCAGCTTTAAAGGATTGATGATCCTCCGAGACAGACTTTCCGATGATGATCTTCTTGCTGCCCCCGAGACGATCATGTATGTCAGGGATGAGGAACGGCTTAAAGAGCTGATTTTTGATAAAAGGGCAAAAGCTGAACTGCGGGAAGCAGCATTAAAGAATATTAAAGATGCTGCTTCTCTTTACCCGGTTTTAAAGGACCGGAAATTCCCTTCTGATGGGATGCTGAGGATTGTAATGGAGATTGATGATCCGGCAGTTTTATATGAGATCATGGAAGAGGATTATCCGACAGATGTCAAAATACAAGTCCTCTTTTATAAATCCTTCCCTGAAGATTTTTACAAAAATCTGGCCTGGAATTCCGGAAATAAAAGAATACGCAGGCAGGCAGTCAATGAGATAAAAGACAGGGAAGAACTTGAAAAACTCAGGGATGGAATAGATGACGAAAAACTGAAGCAGTGTGCCTGCGGAAAGCTGGGACATGATTTTGAAAGAATCAGGGACTGGAACGAACATGCCAGACACGGCAGAGGATACAGATCCCATACATTGTACAGGTGCAGAATATGCGGTGCTGAAGCAGATGAAGTGTACGAACATGACAGCTGACACTGCTTCCGATGTGGGAAAGGAAGAAAAAAGATGCTGGAAATAAAAGGAAAGGTTAATACAGCAATCTGTTACGCGAAGGTGATCGAAGAAGAAGCCATCGGGCAGATCCGCAGGATGTGTGATTATCCCATGACACAGGGATCAAAAATCCGCATCATGCCTGATGTACATGCGGGCAAAGGATGCACGATCGGAACGACCATGACGATCACGGATAAGGCGGTCCCCAATGTAGTCGGAGTAGATATCGGCTGCGGCATGTACACCGTAAATCTTGGAAACACAAAAATCGATTTTGAAAAACTTGATGAAGCATGCCATTATATTCCGTCGGGAAGAAATGTATGGGGAGGAAAGCAGGAAAGCTTTGATCTTACAGGTCTTCGCTGCTACAGAGATTTAAAAGATGTGACAAGACTGGAAAGTTCCCTGGGAACTCTGGGCGGCGGCAATCACTTTATAGAAATAGACGAGGCGGTTGACGGTACAAAGTATCTGATCATCCATTCCGGAAGCCGGAACCTCGGAAAACAGGTGGCTGAGTACTACCAGAAACTTGCAGTCAATCTTGACCGGGGATATGAGGAATACCTTCAGGAAAGGGATGAAATCATCAGAACTTACAAGGAAGAGGGCAGGCGGAAAGAGATTCAGGCTGCGTTGAAGGACCTGTGTAAAACATATGAAAACCGATCTTCCATGCCGGAAGATCTCTGTTACTTATCCGGCAGTTATCTGGAGGATTATCTTCATGATGTAGAGATCTGCCAGAATTTTGCCAGAAGAAGCAGGGAAAAGATGGCGGAGATCATCCTTGAAAGAACAGGAATGACAGGAAGAGAAGCCTTCCACACTATCCATAACTATATCGACACGGATGAAATGATTCTAAGGAAGGGAGCCATCGCTGCACATGCCGGGGAGAAAGTCCTGATTCCCGTCAACATGAGGGATGGAAGTGTCCTGGCAGTAGGAAAGGGAAATCCCGAATGGAATTACTCCGCGCCCCATGGAGCAGGCAGGATCATGTCCAGGAGCAAAGCGAAAAATGAGCTCAGCATGGAAGAATACAAAAAGGAAATGGCAGGAGTGTATACCACTTCTGTAAATGAACACACATTGGACGAGGCACCGATGGCATACAAATCCCTGGATGATATCATTGATGTGATCCGGGAATCCGTAGAGATCATTGACATTATGAAACCTGTTTACAATTTTAAAGCTTCCGACTAGTTCTCTGCCGGCTTCCTGCAGCTGATATAAATCTGTGAATATATTTAATGACAATTGGTTCAGCTATTCCAAATTTCTTCTTTTCAAACGTGTAAAATAAAGATATTAGTCAGGCACTATATGCGGATATATATCGGAATCATTTTACAGTCCGGACCGGAGGAAAAGGAGATCATTTATGAATATTGCAATATATCAGTATCACAGGCAGGATACACTCAGTCAGGATATGAATCAGTCGGCAGAGCATCTGATTCTTTCGGCAGTTACATTATGTAAAGAAAAAGCGATCGAAGTTTACGGGGAAGACAATAATTTTATTAACTATATTGACACTGAAAGCAGGATGATCGAGAGTAAATGCATGAAAGGCGCTACCGTTCGTCCCAGGATGGAAGAACTTCTGGCAGATATCAAGAACGGAGCAATTGATGCAGTTGTTGTCTCTTATATGGGAGTAATCGCATCCGATTTCAACTTCGTCATCGCTTTTTATATTTATCTTTGTCAGAATAATTGTAAGCTGCTCACTGTCCGTGAAGGAAAGAAAATCAATGATATGATGGAGCAGGCGCTGGAAGAAATGTGGAATAAAATGTGAGCAGAATATCCCGGTGGTCATTTGTAAAGACTGCCGGGAACTTTTTTGCATTCGGATGTTGACAAAACAACATAAATCATCTACAATACAAAAAAGTTGTTTTTTCAACAAATTTATTGATAAAGAAGGGTATTTAAAATGAGTATTAGAATCATTACTGACTCTACGGCAGACATGACCGGGGAGTTCAGAGAAAAGATGATACAGGTTCCCCTGACAGTTTCTTTCGGAGAAGAAGAATACATTGACGGGGTAACGATCGATAAGGAACTCTTTTACAGGAAGCTGGAGAACTGCGATTCTCTGCCTAAAACCAGCCAGCCGTCACCTGCAGCTTTCCAGAAGGTCTATGAAGAAATTTCGGAAGCAGGAGACCAGGGTATTGTCATCACCGTGACCTCAAAGCTTTCCGGAACTTACCAGTGTGCCTGCGTGGCAGCTGAAGACTATCCCAATATCAGGGTCGTTGACAGCCTGAGCGCTTCCGTCGGCACCGGGATTCTTGCCCTCTATGCCCTGCGCTGTGCAGATGAAGGAATGAGTCTTGAAAAGCTGGCCGGGCATCTGGAGGAGAAGAGAAAAGAGATCTGTGTGATAGCCCGTGTTGAGACCTTGCAGTACCTTGAAAAGGGAGGAAGAATTTCCAAAGCAACGGCCCTTGCGGGAGGAATCTTAAATATCAAGCCGGTCATTACCCTGGAAGACGGTGAAATCGCCATGCTTGGCAAAGCAAGGGGTACAAAAAAGGCCAATAATATTTTGACAGAACAGATCCACAAAGCCGGAATCGATTACACCATGCCGCTGCTTCTGGGCTATTCGGGAAACTCCGATAAACTGCTTGGAGAATATATTGAAGCCAGCCGGTCTCTCTGGGAGGGACATGTAGCGCAGCTGGACTGTACACAGCTTTGCAGTGTCATCGGCACCTACGCCGGCCCGGGCGCAGTTGCCGTTGCTTTTTTCATCAATAAAGGAGACGATTGATATGAAGGACAGATTCGAACACTTTACCATATCCATTTTCGATATTTCCCATTACTGGAACAAGATTGCCTCGAATGTGATGAAAGAACACGGACTCCGGGGCGGATATGCCCTGTATCTTTCGGTGCTCTATAACAGTGAGGAAGAAATCACCGCCTCGAAACTGGCAGAACTCTGCAGGCGGGACAAGTCGGATATTTCAAGGGCAATCTCGGCCTTTCAGGAGAAAGGGATCCTGCAATCATACGGGACCAGCCGTTACCGCGCCCCCCTCAAGCTGACCGATAAGGGGAAGGAAATCGCCGCCCGGCTCAGGCAGCAGGCCGATATGGCCCTGAAAACTGCCGGGGAGGGTCTTACCGATGAAATGCGTGTCCATATTCATGAATCTCTGGATCTGATCGCGAAAAATCTTAAGCAGATCTATGTGGAAGGCCTGCCCCAGGAATAAAACTTGTCATATTATTACAAGTGATACGGCGGTTAAGAATAATTCTCACTCCTGAAATGTAATATAATATAGTCAGTTAATTATGACACTTTTTATAAAAGCAAAAGGGGTGTGACAATGGGTTCGATTCTTGAGAACATGAGAAAGTTTGATCTGGAGAAGGCAAGCAGGGATGTTCAGTTCAGCAATGCCGGTATCACAAGTGACATTTCAAAGAAATTTATTAAGCAGTATAAGGAGATGGAGGCTTCAGGCGGCGCTGATACGATTCTGAAAGCGGTTCGTGAAAAGAACATGGAAAGACTGACCAAGGATATCGATTTCAGAAACGGCCTTGCCCAGAGTGATGTTTCCAAAAAATACATCGAAAAGTATAAGGCAGCTGCATATTCAGGAAATGCAGGGGCAGCCGAAGGCGGCGAGTCTCTTCTGAAGATACTTCGCAAGAAAAATATGGATGCTGCTACAGAGAAGCTTTAATAATCAGCAGGTCCTGTACATGCGGACAGGCGTAAAGCATAAAAAGCGAAAGGATCAACCGGCATTTTTGCCGGTTTTTTCTTTTTTATGGTATACTGTCTGTAAAGAAGCGGATTCAAGAAAGAGAATGAATAATCGGAAGGGAGAAGGATCATGGGAAAATTGACGGTATACTTTGTAAGACATGGTACTACTGTGATGAACCAGCTGGGATTGTTCTGTGGCAGTACAGATGCCCTTCTGGCCAGGGAAGGATGGCAGGAACTGGAGAACCTGAAAGAAAATTATGATTATCCGGAAGTGGAGCGCGTATACAGCAGTCCGGCCATCCGCTGCATTGAGACAGCTTCCGTTCTGTATCCCGGAATGACGCCGATTACTAAGGATGGATTCTGGGAAGTTGATTTCGGTGATGATGAAGGGGCGCCTGCGGCAGGTTTCCTGGGAACTCCCTTTTTTGACACCTGGCTTGCCCAGAAACCCGACTGTGCCTTTAAAGGGGGAGAGACCATTCTGGAGGCCAGATTCCGGGTGATGGCTGCCATGACGCGGATCATTAAGGAGTGCAGGGACAGTCATATTAAAAAGATTGCTATCGTAGCGCACGGCGCGATACTGGCCCGCCTTATGGAAGGCTGCCTGGTACCAAAAGACAAAGCGGACGCATTTGTCCTGTGTCCAAACGGCATGGGCCTGAAAGCAACTTTGGATACTAAGAAATGGTTTACGTGCCAGGAAATGCAGTTTGAGGCATTTTTTCCGGAAGGAGCACCTCGGCTGAAGGCGGAAGATTCTCCTTATTTTGGCAGTAAAAAGTAAAAAAAGGCAATGCCGGGAAGGAGTATCAGAAAGGAATTTTACATAGATTTCATATAGATACAACTTTAATTTTACCTCCCTTTTGTATAGTGGTCACGATTACTTACAATGGGAGGTATTTTTTATGATTGATATAATCTCTGTTTTGCAGCTTTTCGGCGGCGTGGGTCTCTTCCTGTTCGGTATGAGCCTGATGGGGTCTTCCCTGGAAACCCTGGCCGGTGGAAGTCTTCAGAAGATACTTGAAACCCTGACGACCAGCGCCAAGAAAGGTGTGGGAGAGATCAAGGGATGGGGACTTGGAACCGGTGTGACGGCTATCATCCAGAGTTCCGCAGCAACAACAATCATGCTGATCGGCTTTGTTAATGCCGGGATCATGAGACTGTCCCAGTCCATTCCTGTCGTATACGGCGCCAATGTCGGTAGTACGGCAACGGCCCAGATTCTGAGACTGGGAGACCTGGGATCCGGCAACCTGATCCTGAAGCTTTTAAAGCCTTCTTCTCTGGCTCCCATGCTGGTAGGAGTCGGCGCCTTTATCCTGCTTTTCAGCAAAAGAAAAAAACTGAGAGACGTGGCGGGTATTTTGATTGGTCTTGGCGTACTTTTTTATGGTATGTCCGCGATGGAGAGTGTTTTTGCACCTCTTAAGGATTCTCCGGCTTTCCAGAAGGTCTTTCTCTCTTTCCAGAATCCTCTGATCGGTATCCTGGCCGGCCTGGCAGTGACTGCCCTGATCCAGAGCTCCAGTGCATCTGTCGGTATCCTGCAGGCGCTGGCGGCCACCGGATCGGTTACCTACGCGACAGCAATCCCGCTGATCATCGGGCAGAACCTTGGAAAATGCATGACCATACTCCTTGGATCTGTCGGTGCAACCCGCAAGGCAAAAAGAGTTTCTTTAAGCTACCTGCTTTTTAATATATTCGGAGCTGTTCTTTTCTTTGTGGTTATTTACGGTATCCATTATACAATCGGGATTTCCTTTATGAGCAAAGCTGCCGGAAGAGGCGATGTGGCCAATCTGCATCTGGCATTCAACCTGATCACCTCTTTGATCCTTCTTCCTTTCTCCGGACAGATGGCAAAGGTGACAGGTCTGATCATAGGAGAAGATCCTGAAGATGAATCTGAAAAAGAGTTCCGCAAACTGGACGACCGTCTTCTTCAGACACCGGTTGTCGCTTTGAAGCAGTGCCGTGAACTCATGAAGAAGATGATGGACCGGATCGAAGAGAATTACTCTTTATCCACAGGGCTTCTGTCAGACTATGATGAGGGAATTATTCCGGTACTGGATAAGAATGAAGAATTTATAGACCGGTGTGAGACGGTTCTGTCATCCTACATCATCAGGATCAACCGGGCAGATTTGTCTTCAGAGTACAAGTTTCAGATTTCCGAGATGCTCCACTCCATCAGTGACCTGGAGCGGATCGGCGATTACTGTATGAGTATTGCATACAACGGAAGACAGATTCATCAGGCCGGGTTAGGCTTTTCTGAAAGCGGTACTGAGGAGCTGAAAAAGGTAATCGAAGCCTGCGGGGAAGCCCTGACAACCCTTTTTGCTTCTTTCAGAGATCACAGTTTCAGCGGGGCAATCCGCCTTGAACCCCTGTCACAGACCATCGAAGAGATGAAAAATGTGATGAATGAGCATCATATTGAACGTCTCGAGGAAGGAAAATGCTCTGTGGAGACAAGTACAATCTTCTTTGAACTCACCAACTGCTTTGACAGGATCGGAGCACATGCGGCAAATGTATCCCTGCACATTTTAAAAAGGATTCGCGGTGACAGGGAATTTGACGAAATGCACGGCCACAGTGACAGTATTTCCGGCGATGATTATCTCGGATTTTTCACTGAATATGAGGAAAAATATCTTATTCCTATCAAAAAAGCGGTCTGATGTGTTATATTAGAGTCGAGGTGAGAGAATGCAGACAGTTTATATAGTCGAGGATGACCTTAACATTCAGGAAATAGAAATGTATGCATTGCGCACCGGCGGCTTTGAAGCCCGGGGATTTGGAGAAGCAGAATCTTTTTATGAGGCAGTCCGTGAAAAAAAGCCGGATCTGGTCCTTCTGGATATCATGCTTCCGGATGAGGACGGCTATTCGGTTCTGAATAAAATCCGTATGTCTCCCATGACCAGGGATCTTCCTGTAATTCTGGTAACTGCAAAGGCATCTGAAATTGATACGGTCAAAGGCCTTGACGCGGGTGCAGATGACTATATTGCCAAACCCTTCGGGATCATGGAACTGATCTCAAGGGTCCGGGCCCTCTTGAGAAGAGCAGGAAAAGATCCTGTCCGGGAACAGCTGGTCCTTGACGGTCTGGTTCTGGATCCCGGCAAGCGGATGTGCTATGCCGGGGACAGGCAGATTGACCTGACCTATAAAGAGTATGAACTTCTTTACTGTTTGATGCGTAATGCGGGTATGGTCATGAAGAGGGACGTGCTTATGGAGAAAATCTGGGGAATTGATTATGAGGGAGGATCCAGAACGCTGGATGCCCATATCAAATCCCTGCGTAAGAAGCTGGGTGAAGAAGGCAGTCATATCCGGACTGTCAGAAATGTCGGATACCTGGCCAGATAAACCGGAGCGGGAACTTTATGAAAAAATATATCAACAGAAGAATTATGATTATCTCAACTGCCGCCATCTTACTGACGGCAGTTTTCTGTACCTATGCTTATTACTATGTGTTCCGGGAAGAAGTAATGGATGAGCTCAGAATATGTTCCTCCGTTCTCCGGGACCAGAAGATACTGGAAGATGAGGAAGATCTGGCCAGATGTGCAGAAACCCTCTATGATGATAATATCCGTCTGACTCTGATCGGGGCGGACGGAGAGGTTATATTTGATAATATTGCCTCTGTGAAAGACCTGGACAATCACCGCAACAGGAAGGAGATTGAGCAGGCTCTCCGGGAAGGGGAAGGTTATTCTGTCCGAAGGTCGGAGACCATCAACCGGACCAATTACTATTATGCCATCCGCCTGGATGACGGAAGCATATTGCGTACAGCCAGAGAGTCTCACAGTATTATAAACATTTTCCTGCATGCCATTCCGGTGATTGCCCTTGCTGTGCTCCTGCTCCTTATAATCTGCTATTACAGCAGTTACATACTGACTAAAAACCTGGTGGCGCCTATTGAGTCTCTTGCAGAAAACATAAGCCACCCGGAACAGGTATGCAGTTATGAGGAACTGCAGCCTGTCATTGAACACATACAGAAACAGCACATGGATGTCATGGAATACGCTAATCTGCGACAGACTTTTACGGCAAATGTTTCCCATGAGCTTAAAACCCCCCTTACAGCCATAGCAGGCTATTCCGAACTGATCGAGACAGGAATGGCCGAAGGTGGGGATGCAATGAAATTTGCGGGAGAGATTCACAAGAATGCCGACCGCCTTCTGACACTGATCAATGATATCCTACGTCTGTCCGAATTTGACGTATCCAGGGAAGAAGATGTAGAACTGATGCCGGTTGATCTCTATGAAACGGCAAAGGGATGTGCTGAAATGCTGGAGCTCAAAGCAGCGGAACATGGTGTGACGATTCATGTTGAAGGAGAAAAGACCATGGTCATGGCGAACGGGGACATGATGGAAGAAGTTCTCTATAACCTCTGCGACAATGCCATCCGTTATAACCACGAAGGCGGATATGTCAGACTGATCGTCAGAGACAGAATGATCTCTGTGGAAGATAATGGCATCGGAATTCCGGAAGAGTACCATGACAGGATTTTTGAAAGGTTCTTCCGCGTGGACAAGAGCAGATCCAAACAGACAGGAGGAACGGGACTGGGCCTGGCGATTGTAAAACATATTTCCACCCTCAATAATGCCCTGCTCACTCTGGAAAGCAAACCGGGAGAGGGAACAGTGATCAGTCTGAGCTTTTCAGAAGACAGTAAAATAGCGGAAGAGGACGGACAGGACTATGAAGTATGAGATAGCGGCGAGGATAAGTGAAAAACCGGCTGACCATTGTGTCAGAGCTATTGCGGAGTATGCCAAAAGACTTACGGCCTACTGTAAGATCCGCCATCAATTCGTTCGCAGGGATAATGCCTGGAAGAAAATCAGCGGGGAAAAGGACGCCGAAAAAGAAGTAAGAATCAGGGTCCTTCCCGGGGAGAGCAGGGTGACTTCAGAAGAACTGAGCCGGTTGATCGGGAAATGGGAGAGTGCCGGTATGCGAAGGATTCTTTTCCTTATACCGGATCCGGAAGAAAGTCTGCCGGAGGCAGAAGAGCCTATGCAGTCTTTGCAGGGGCAGGCGGACTTCCTTTTGCCCGTCTCTTCCTTTGCCATGGGCTCTGATATGGTAACCATGATTCTTTATGAGCAGATTTACCGGGGATATCGTATCCTCCATAATCAGCCCTATCATAAGTGAATAGAATACATGCAGTTTTGCCTGGCAGATTACATAGAAAAAGGTGCCCCAAAGAGGGCACCTTTTTGATTCTGTACTTTATACGGTTTCAGGAAAGTGTCCGATCAGCAGACACCCTGTGCAAGCATTGCATTAACAACCTTTTCGAATCCGGCGATGTTAGCGCCTGCCACATAATCCTCTCCAAGGTCATAGCGTGCTGCCGCATCGCTGATGTTCTTGTAAATGTTTGCCATGATGGTCTGCAGTCTTCCGTCCACTTCTTCGAATGTCCAGCTCAGACGCTCGCTGTTCTGGGACATCTCCAGAGCGGATACGGCTACGCCGCCTGCATTGGCAGCTTTGCCGGGAACGAACCATACACCGTTCTCCTGCAGATATTTGGTAGCATCGAGTGTGGTGGGCATGTTAGCGCCTTCCACAACAGCTTTACAGCCGTTTGCAACAAGCTGTTTTGCATCGTCGATGAAGAGCTCGTTCTGTGTAGCGCAGGGAGCAGCCACATCACATTTGATCTGCCATACACCGCGTCCTTCATGGTATTCGCTGTTGGGACGATACTTCTTGTACTCGGTCAGGCGGGCACGGTTGACTTCCTTGATTTCCTTTAATGCTGCAAGATCGATTCCTTCGGGATCATAAACCCAGCCTGTGGAATCGGAGCAGGTTACAGGCTTAGCGCCCAGCTGGTATGCTTTCTCAATAGCATAGATTGCAACATTGCCGGCACCGGAGATGACAACGGTCTTGCCCTCCATGCTGTCGTCATGTGCTTTGAGGACTTCCTGTGCCATGTACATTGCACCGTAGCCTGTTGCTTCTGTTCTTGCCAGGGAACCGCCGTAGGTCAGGCCTTTACCTGTCAGAACGCCTTCATATAATCCGCGGATTCTCTTATACTGTCCGTAAAGATAACCAATCTCTCTTCCGCCTACACCGATATCGCCGGCAGGAACATCCGTATCAGCCCCGATGTACTTGCAAAGCTCAGTCATAAAACTCTGGCAGAACTTCATGATCTCACGGTCGGATTTGCCCTTGGGATCGAAATCGGATCCGCCCTTGCCGCCGCCGATAGGAAGACCGGTCAGGGAATTCTTGAAAATCTGCTCGAATCCAAGGAACTTGATGATTCCCTGATTAACGGAAGGATGGAAACGGAGTCCGCCCTTGTAGGGACCGATCGCATTGTTAAACTGAACACGGATACCCATGTTGACCTGTACGTTGCCATTATCATCAATCCACGGAACACGGAACTTGATCATGCGCTCCGGTTCGGTCAGACGCTCGAGGATTGCTTCTCTTTTATAGAAAGCTTCATCTGCTTCAATAACCGGACGGATCGTCTCGAATACTTCCGTGACAGCCTGATGGAACTCCGGCTCACTTGGGTTTTTTGCGATTACTTTTGCGAGTGTGTCATCAACATAAGACATAATAGATCCTCCTTGGTAATTTCAATTTCTCAACGGGATTCATTATACTATAATTAAAAGGGATAATCAACAGGCTGGGCAATGTTTTTACAATTTTTTATAAAAATAAATTCAAAAATATGTCTTTTACACCCTTTATCACGCGAAAAATGAAGTGAAAATGACTAAATTTATTCATAATAATTCATATTAGCCAATACAGTCAGGGTCGGTATCATAGAGGAGGGCGCGCAGGCAGAGGGTCGTGCCGTCTTTTTCTTCTTTTATCCCGACCCCTGTTTTTGACGGCTCGTATTCAGGCTGTCTTGTAAAGTCGTCAACGAGAATTCTGAGAATAGCTGCCCCGTCAGGTGTACACAGTTCTTCTTCCGTGTTCTGACTGTAGATGGGGACAGGCCGGAGCATGTGCATAATGTCCGGTGACGGGTCCGGCGCAAAGCCGTGGGCGCAGCAGAGCCTGCTCCTGCCGACATTGACGGCCGATGCCGTCACATGGTCCGGGGCAATCTCCCCGAGGGCAAGGCACACCGCAGCCAGTGAGCCTGTCAGGATAGTATTTTCCCGTTTACGGATCAGGGGATTTACATTTGCAG
>CACZQE010000060.1 GCA_902783205.1 uncultured Lachnospiraceae bacterium
GATTCCCTTTAGAGACAGATTTTATGAGTGCTTTAGCAGTCCGCTTCCTCAACCTGCATCTTTCGATATAGATGAGCCTTTTTGTTATTATTATTTTCGTCTGCCGGAAGCAGCAGCTTTTCGTCTGAATGCGAGTTTGCCATATCATTTGGATAGCAGAATCCGGTCATTATCCAATTCTTCCCCCGCATTCTGGGCGAATCGCTCCAGCAGCAGATCCACAGTCATATTTTCCCTTTCCTTGCCGCTGACATCAAACACGATTCTTCCCGAATCCATCATCAGCGTCCGATTTCCGTGGGAGAGGGCCTGGTGCATATTGTGGGTGATCATGAGACAGGTGAGCCGGTGTCCCCCTACAATCTCATCAGTCAGCTCCAGGACTTTACTGGCGGTTGCCGGGTCAAGAGCTGCCGTATGCTCATCCAGCAGAAGCAGCTTGGGAGTCACAAGAGTAGCCATCAGAAGAGTCAGAGCCTGCCGCTGGCCGCCCGACAGCAGACCGACCGGGTTTTTCATCCGGTCCTCCAGTCCCATATCAAGGCGGGCCAGCTGCTCACGGAAGAAAGCCTTGTCTTTTTTTGAGACCCTTGAGAATACAGTCCCTCTCTTGCCGGCATTACGCAGATAAGCCACCGCCAGGTTTTCTTCGATACTCATATTGGGCGCCGTCCCCATCAGTGGATCCTGGAAGAGCCTGCCTATATAACGGCTTCTTTTATGCTCGGAGACAAATGTGATATCCTCCCCGTCCAGCTCAAGATAACCGGTATCAGGAATCAGCGTACCGCTGATAATGTTAAAGAGAGTGGACTTGCCGGCACCGTTGGAACCGACAATAGTGATAAAGTCTCCTTCATTTACAGTGAGGTTGATGTCGAACAGAGCCTGTTTCTCATGAACAGTCCCTTCATTAAAGACTTTTGAAACACTGAACAGATTAAGCACGTCCTTCACCTCCCTGTCTTGCCCTTTTCCTCATGGCAATCGCCTTGCGCTTTTTCCTGTAGGACAGGAAGAGATTCCTGGCCTGGGGAGCAGCAATCGCCACGGCGACAATGATCGCGGAAACCAGTTTGAAAGCTTCCGTAGGAACATTCAGCCTGAGAGCCAGGGAAATGATGAAACGGTAGAGGCAGGAACCGATGACCACACAGATGATACGCCAGGGAATATTCCTCCGGCCTGATATAGTCTCTCCTATGATCAGGGATGCCAGGGCGATGGTGACCATGCCTGTACCCAGATTGATATCACAGGATTTGTTGTACTGGGCGATCAGAGCGCCTGCAAGCCCCGTAAAGGAATTGGAGACGCAGAGACCGATGGTGATCATGAGGGCCGGATTGATGGAAGATGCTTTTACCATGGCCGGACTGTCACCCGTTGCCCGGATGGCCAGACCCAGGTGAGTACCCAGGAAAAACCAGAGTCCCAGGCAGATGACAAAAAGAATGGCAGCCAGGAGAATGAGTTTGCTCCATTTGGCATATGCCGTGTCCGGGGCAAGGGACTTCATCAGGGAAAAGATGGTATCCTTGCCGAAAATGGAAAGATTGGCACTGAAGCCCATGACAGCCAGGTTAATGGTATAAAGACCGGTGTTTACGATAATGCCGGCCAGTATGCTGGGAACCCCCAGCCGGGTCTGGAGCAGGGCAGTGATGAAGCCGGAACAGATTCCGGCTGCCATGGCTGCAAATAAAGCCAGGACAGGATGCCCCATAATAGTGACGACAGCGCCTACGGCACAGCCGAGGGTGTAGCATCCGTCTGTGGAAAGATCACAGATATCCAGGATGCTGAAACTTAAAAACAGAGACAGGGCCACCAGAGAGTAGATCAGGCCGATCTCCAGGGCTGTCTGTATGATTTCAACAGTTAAAAATCCGGTCACGGAAAAAACCTCCCAAATCAGTAGTGTCGTTCAAAAGTATGATTTATTCAAAGTTTTCTGCAGTCTTGATTTCTCTGATTTCCGTACAGAAGGGTTCGAAGGCAGCCTTCACATCATCCAGCTTGTAGCCCAGAGTCTCACATACTTCTGTATTGACGCATGCAATACCGTTGTCAAATGTTCTGATGGGCGTTGTCGCGGGATCGGCTCCGTTGACAAGGATTTCCACGATCATGTCAGCAGTCTCCTTGCCCACGTTGGCATAGTCAACACCGTATCCGCAGAAAGCGCCGTTTAAGGCAAAAGAGTCAGCCCCGCAGTAGTGGGGAATGCCTGCTTCCGCCAGCTTTTCATAGATGGAGAGTTCGGCGGTCATGATGGTGTTGTCAGTGGGAGTGAAGATGGCGTCTACTTTTTCAGCGATCAGGGCATCTGCAGCAGCCATGACCTCATCGTTCTTTGTGCCGGTCTTCTCAATATATTTGATTCCTTTCTTATCCAGATATGCTTTTGCGTCCTTGATGGGCTGGGTGGAAGCATCCTCGCTCTTGGAGTAGAGAAGTCCCACATATTTGACGTCAGGATTCTGGGCACAGATCAGATCCATGATGGCGTTGGTGTTAAGAGCATCGGATGTACCAGTGATGTTTGCTCCAGGTTTGTCCATGCTGGCTGCCAGCTTGGCTCCTACAGGATCTGAAACAGCGGAGAATACGACCGGAATGGGATCGTCTTCGGTTGCGCTCTGCACGATCTGGGCTGCAGGAGTGGCAATGGGGACGATGACATCCACATGGTCGGAAACCATCTGGGCAGCCATCTGATTTAAGACGGTGCCGTCTGCCTGCCCGTTCTGCAGATCGACTTCAAATGTGACACCCAGTTCTTTTCCCTTTGCTTCCAGCTCTTTTTCGATATTTTCTTCGATCTGGTTCAGGGAAGCATCATCTACGAACTGGATGATACCAACCTTAAATGTACTGCCGGTTACATCTCCGTCGGACCCGGTGGAGCCCTCAGAAGCCCCGCCGCCGCAGGCTGCCAGTCCAAATGTCATAAGACCTGCCATTACAAGTGCCCCTGCTCTTGTGATGATTGATTTCTTCATAATTTCTTTCCTCCTTCTTTCTTACATAAAAAAAACAGCCCTTGTCCCTTGGGACAAAAGCTGAGCTTATGCGGTACCACCCAAATTGATCTTATAAGTCATAATAAGATCCACTCTGTCTGGCCGCGGCGTCTTAAGCAGATTACAAAAGAACGCTTACGGCGTACCCTGCTGATAACGGGAGGGAGCCCGTCGGCGTCTACTGGAAGATATGATTACTTCGTTCAAGCCGCCCTCGGAAGGCCATTCACCGGATTCCCTCCGCCGCAATCCCACCATCTGCGGCTCTCTGTAGTTCGGTTCCGTCCGGCTACTATTCTTCTTCACAGGTTTGTAACATTATATCATGAAGAATATCCATTTTCAAGTTTAACTTTTACTGTGGATATGCTAGAATCATGGAGTATAAAGGAAAGTTCTGTCCTGACGGCAGACCATGTCCTGCGCCCGGCCCGGGATGCAGGTGACAGATAAAGGAGTTATGGGATGAGAGTTACAGATGTGTTGAAAAGTAAAGAGAGAACACTGTCCTTTGAAGTGTTTCCTCCCAAGACGTCTGACAAAATGGAAACGGTCCTGGAGGCGGCGGAGAAGATTTGTGCCCTCCGGCCTGATTTTATGAGTGTCACATACGGGGCAGGAGGCGGAACCAGCCTCTATACGACTGAGATTGCTTCTGACCTTGAAGCAAAGTATGATGTGCCTGTCCTGGCCCATCTGACCTGTGTTTCCTCGACAAAGGACTATGTCAGGAAGATGATCGGTATCTATAAAGATGCCGGCTTGGAAAATGTGATGGCCTTAAGAGGAGATATTCCTCCCGGAGGACCGCCGGCTCATGACTACAGCCATGCCGTGGAGCTGATCTGTGATATCAAAGAACAGGGAGATTTCTGTATCGGCGGCGCATGTTATCCGGAGGGTCACCCCGAGGCTGCAAACCGTGACGAGGATCTGAAGTTCCTGAAGGAAAAGGTGGACGCAGGATGCGATTTCCTGACAACACAGATGTTTTTCGATAACAGTGTCTTCTACAATTTCCTCTACCGTGCCCGTGACATCGGGATCCATGTGCCTGTGATCGCAGGCATCATGCCCATCACCAACGCAGTACAGCTTAAGAGGAGCATCGCCATGTCCGGCACCGTAATGCCTGAGCGTTTTCTGGCTATCGTAGACCGTTTCGGTCCCGATCCGGATGCCATGAAGCAGGCCGGTGTGATTTATGCTACGGAGCAGATAATTGACCTGTTTGCTCACGGCGTGAAAAACATCCATGTTTATTCCATGAACAAGTCGGAAGTGGCGGCAGGAATCAAGGCCAGTCTCTCGGAAATCATCAAATAAAGATACGGAGCATATCATTATCATGAAAAAGACAGGATTTGACAACGAAAAGTACTTATCAATGCAGTCTGACCATATCCGTCAGAGGATGGAACAGTTTGGCGGAAAGCTGTACCTGGAATTCGGCGGCAAGCTTTTTGATGACTATCATGCTTCCAGGGTGCTGCCGGGCTTTGAGCCTGACAGTAAACTGAAAATGCTGCTGAAGCTGAAGGAGCAGGCGGAGATCGTGATCGCGGTAGGCGCCGGCGCCATCGACAACAATAAAAGACGGGGAGATATCGGCATTACTTACGATATGGAAGTAATCCGTCTGATCGATCTTTTCCGCAACGTGGGCCTTTATGTCGGAAGTGTGGTCGTGACCCGCTATGACGGCCAGAAGTCGGTGGACTCTTTTATCAAGCGGCTTGAAGAGCTGGGTGTTGCTGTTTACCGCCATTATGAGATAGAAGGTTATCCTTCGAATGTACCGCTGATCGTCAGCGAGGAAGGCTACGGAAAGAACGACTATGTTAAAACCAGCCGGTCCCTGATCGTGGTTACGGCCCCGGGTCCCGGCAGCGGCAAGATGGCTGTCTGCCTGTCCCAGCTTTACCATGAGAACCGGCGCGGCATCAAAGCAGGATATGCCAAGTTTGAGACATTTCCCATCTGGAATATGCCTCTCAAACACCCGGTGAACCTGGCTTATGAGGCAGCGACGGCGGACCTTAATGATATCAATATGATCGACCCCTTCCATATGGACGCTTATGGAGAGGTCACGGTTAACTATAACCGAGACGTGGAGATTTTCCCGGTCCTGGAAGCTATTTTCACGGAGATATACGGAAGCTGTCCCTATCAGTCGCCCACGGACATGGGTGTAAATATGGCCGGCAAATGTATTGTCGATGACGAGGTAGTAAGGGAAGCAGCCCGCCAGGAAATCCTCCGCAGATACTATAAAGCCCTCTTTGACCAGAAAAAGGGAGCGGAAAAGGGCGATGAGATCAGTAAGCTCAAGATCCTCATGAAGCAGGCCAATCTCAAGGAGGACGACAGGCTTGTGGCTGTGGCTGCCCGCCGCAGAGAAGAGGAGACGGGTGAACCTGCCGCTGCCATTGAGCTTCCGGACGGGACCATTATCACCGGAAAGAATCAGGATCTTCTCGGCGCCTCCAGCGCCATGATGCTCAATGCCCTGAAAGTGCTGGCGGGAATCGACGATTCCGTCGCTCTGCTCAGCGCGTCGGTTATCCGTCCGGTTCAGGAGCTGAAGATCAATTATCTGGGGAACCGCAATCCCAGGCTCCATACAGATGAAGTTCTGGTGGCCCTCTCTGTCAGTGCCGCCGAGGACGAAAATGCAAGAAAAGCCATGGCATGTCTTCCCATGCTGCAGAACTGCGACGCGCATTGTTCCGTCATGCTGTCTCCGGTTGACCTGGACATTTTCCGCAGACTTCTGATCAATATAACATGTGACGCAAGATATCAGGACACAGGAAGAATGTTCTACCGTTAGTAACAGGAGAAATGTATGGCTACCATCAAAGATGTTGCAAAAGAGGCCGGTCTGGCAGTGGGAACTGTATCCCGTGTCCTGAATAACCGCGGTTATATCAGTGAAGAAGCCAGGAGGAAGGTGGATGAGGCTATGAAAAAGCTTCACTATCATCCCAACGAAAATGCCAGATCCCTGAAAAAGCAGAAATCAAATACTGTGGGAGTGATCGTGCCTCATATCGCGCATCCCTACTTTTCCTCTCTTGTGAGCTATATTGAGGAGGAAGCCCATGCGGCCGGCTTCAGAGTCCTTCTTCTGAATTCCAAGGGACTTGAAAAGAATGAAATCAGGCTGCTGGACATATGTGAGTCCAACAACGTGGCAGGTATCATCCTATGCAGCGGCCGCCTGTCCATGAAAGATTATACCAGGCTCGACCTTCCCGTGGTGACCATAGAGCGCAGCACCGAAGGTGACTGCACTTCCATAGAGTGCGACAATGAAGCCGGAGGAAGAATTGCCACGGAACACCTGATTGAAAGGGGATGCAGACGTCTGCTCCACATCAGCGGGCGGACCGAAAAAAACATGCCTGCCGATCTGCGGGAAAAGGGATATAAGGAAGCCTGCAGGGACCATGGTCTGGAGGCCCGTGTCATACGAACCCAGCTCCATAAGTACAAGCTGGAAGACGCGGCTTCTTTCATGAAACAGGTTTTTGATGACTACCCTGAAACAGACGGCATATTTGCAAGCAATGACCTGCTGGCGGCGGGGGTACTCCAGGAATGCGACCGGCGCGGCATTTCGGTGCCCGGGACATTGAAAGTAGTCGGATTTGACGGAACCCATTTTGCTTCCATGATGACGCCTGCCCTTACCACGATCCGGCAGCCTGTCACTGAAATGGCCAGGCAGGCAGTGGAGATTATTCACAGCTGTGACAGACGGTCTTCAGCCGCGGAAAGAATCATTTTTCCCGTGGAACTGGCTTTGGGTGAGACGACATGAAAAAAGGTCCTGACAAAGAGTTGTGAAGCTGCAGAATTATATATATGAAACGTTTGACATATCATACTTAAAATGATACTTTATAATAGACTGATAGCAACTCATTTTATATAGAAAAAAGAAAGGAGATGTTATGGGTAAATATGATGTAACAGCCCTCGGAGAACTGCTGATTGATTTTACCGAAAACGGTATCAGCGGCCAGGGGAATCCTCTTTTTGAGGCCAATCCCGGCGGGGCGCCCTGCAACCTGCTGGCCATGCTGCAGAATCTGGGAAGAAAGACTGCATTTATCGGAAAAGTCGGCGTGGATATGTTCGGAACCATGCTGGAGGAGCGGGCAGGCAGTACCGGTATTGACCTGTCAGGTCTGGTAAAGGATCCGGATATCAACACGACACTTGCTTTTGTGCACACTCTGCCGGGTGGAGACAGGGAGTTTTCTTTCTATCGTAAGCCGGGAGCAGATATGATGCTTAATGAGAAGGAAGTATCCGACCGTGCCGATAAGATTCGAGACGCGAAAATATTCCATTTCGGCACTTTGTCCATGACCCATGATGTTGTGGAGCAGGCGACGGTCAAAGCCATTGCAATCGCCAGAGAAGCCGGTTGTATCCTTTCTTTTGATCCCAATCTGAGGCCGCCCCTCTGGGACAGCGAAGAAAAAGCAAAAGAGAA
>CACZQE010000061.1 GCA_902783205.1 uncultured Lachnospiraceae bacterium
CAATCAAAGGCGTTGATGACATGATTTATACATGAAAAACTGAAAAAGTATGCCATCAAACCCTTTAAAAATAAAAATATACATGACTAGTATCCCTGAACGACCATCAAATAATAAAGAAGGGATTATCATGATTGAATAAAATGGTTTTAGCCTCCCAATCCGGCAGCGCTGTTTTTTTCTTTTACTGCCTGCCAAAATGTGCAATAATATCAGAAAAGGTGAAGAACAGAGGAGACAGAAAATGGGAAAGTATGATTTTG
The DNA here is from genome assembly GCA_902783205.1 of uncultured Lachnospiraceae bacterium. Next base: position 264 of record CACZQE010000061.1, read on the forward strand.
ATACAGTAAGGGACCGGAGAGGAACCTGCAGCTTAAAATATGACACCGGACCGGAGATTGTCGGCCGGCAGGATCTTCTCCCCATGTGGGTGGCAGATATGGACTTTGCTCTGCCCGGAGAAGTTCTTGATGAGTTACACAAAAGAACAGACCATGGTATTTTCGGTTATACTATGCCGGATGACCGTTACGCAAAGACTCTGGAAGGATGGTTTCTTCGCCACTATGGCTGGAAACCGGACCGGAAATGGAATACAGTCGTTCCCGGTGTCGTATACGGAATCACTCTTGCAGTGCGGTCCATGACAGAACCGGGAGAAGCGGTTATGATTCAGGAACCGGTATACTATCCTTTCCGTGGCCTTGTTGAATCAAACGGGCGGAAAGTTGTGAACAGTCCCCTGCTGGAAAAGAATGGACGCTATGTGATGGACCTTGCGGACTTTGAGAGTAAGATTATCGGGGAAGATGTCAGAGTCTTTATCCTCTGCAGCCCCCACAATCCGGTGGGAAGAGTCTGGACAAGGGAAGAACTCGAGGAGGTCATTTCTATCTGCAGAAAGCATAATGTAAAGATTATTGCAGATGAAATCCACTGTGACATCATCTACCCCGGCAACAGTTTTGTTTCCGTGGCCAATCTTGCCGGCGGCCTGTCAGAGGATACGGTGCTTTGCACATCACCCAGCAAAACCTTTAATATAGCAGGCCTGCAGATCTCCAATATCCTGATCCCGGATCCGGAGCTCAGGAAAGCCTTCCGCAGGGAGCATGATAAAAACGGCGTCGCCCTCTCAAGTGCTCTGGGGCTGACTGCAGCCGAGGCGGCCTACCGGCTGGGAGACAGATGGCTTTCGGAGCTGCTGGATTACCTTCAGGGAAACCTGGATTATTTCCGGGAATTTCTCAAAAACGAGATACCCTGTCTCAGACTCGTTGAACCGGAAGGAACCTACCTGGTATGGGTGGATTGCTCAGGACTTACAGATGACAGCGAAAAGCTTTACAGCTTTATGAAAGAAGAAGCCGGGCTCTGGCTGGACGACGGCGGCATTTTCGGCAGGAACGGAGAGCTTTTTGAACGATTTAATATTGCCTGCCCCAGGTCTGTCCTTAAGCAGGCCCTGAATCAGTTAAAGGAAGCCGTTGACCGGATGGGGGACTGATATATGCTGTCCGAACTGCTTGCCAGAAATTGCCTGCTATTGTATACTTTATAAAAATGAAAGAGAGAAAACACTAGTAGCAGACGGAATCAAAGGAGGAGTTTTCATGGAAAAGATCTCAATCGGAAAAGAACTGAAAGAGAACGCATATCCCGGCAGAGGAATCGTAGTGGGACGGTCAGCTGACGGAAAGAAAGCGATGATCGGATACTTTATCATGGGACGCAGCAGCAACAGCCGTAACCGTATCTTCGTAGAAGAAGGGGAAGGCATCCGCACAGAGGCATTTGATCCTTCCAAAATGGAAGATCCCAGCCTCATCATCTATGCGCCCGTCCGTGTGCTGGGCAATAAGACGATCGTCACCAATGGTGACCAGACAGATACGATCTACGAAGGACTGGACAAGCAGATGACATTTGAACAGTCCTTAAGAAGCAGAGAGTTTGAGCCCGACGCTCCCAATTACACACCAAGAATTTCCGCGGTTACCCATATCGAAAAAGGCGAATTCAATTATGCCATTTCCATTTTAAAAGCTGACGGCCAGACACCGCCTTCCTGTAACCGCTATACATTTGCCTATAACAATCCGGCAGTAGGAGAGGGAAGATTTATCTCCACTTATATGCATGACGGCAACCCTCTTCCCAGCTTTGAAGGTGAACCCAGATTAGTAGAGATTCCGGATGACATGGATGCCTTCGGAGATATGCTCTGGGAAAGCCTGAATGAGGATAATAAAGTATCTCTTTTTGTAAGAGCGATTGATATAGAGACAGGAAATTATAAGTCAAAAATTTATAATAAGAATCAATAGTCAGAAAGGGAAATATGTATTGTTTAGAATGTGGAAAACAGATTCCTGACCATTCAAAGTTCTGCTGGATCTGCGGTGCGCCTCAGCCTTTCTATAAACCGCTGGACCGTGCACCCCGGGGCGATGCCGGCTCGGAACCGGAACCCCCTGCAGAATCCGTGCAGGAAGAAGAACCGGCTGAAGAGCTGATAACTGATACTGTACCGGAATCCGAAGAGGTGCAGGTGCAGGAGCCGGAAGCAGCACAGGAAACTGAGCCGGAAAAAGTACCGGAAGAAACGGAAGCGAAGGAAGAAGCGGCCGAGCCGGAGCCTGAAACAGAAGAAGTGGCTGAGCCGGAGGCAGAAGAAGAGCCCGAGCCTGAACAGGAACCGGAAGAAGAGCCGGAACCGGAGGCAGGAGAGGAACAGGTACAGGAGCCGGAGACAGAAGAGGTAACGGACCGGATTCCGGATCAGACAGAAAATCTGTCGACCAATCAATGGACAGACCAGATGCCTCCGCCCAAACCGGAGCAGACACCTGAACCATTACCGTATACTCCTGAGACCGTTACCGGAGTACATACGGATTCATCGGATGCCCTTACTGACCATAAAAAGAAAAAAGTACCTGTAGCTGCATTTATCGCAGGAGCGGTCCTGCTGGCAGCCGCTGCGGCTATTATCGGAATCCTGAACTTTACAGGCCTTCTTCGGGGTAAGGAAACCGTATACTATACTACCCGCTATACCACATACGATGCTTCTGACAAGAAAACCGGCTGGACTGAGTATAGTTATGATGACGATCATAATATGACAGAAATGGTTGAGTATGATGAGTCTGGCAAAGTGATCAGTAAAACTCTCAACAGGTATGACGGGCTCGGCAGGCGGGAAGGTTCCGCCAGCTATGATGAAAATAACAAATTGAGTTACGAAACTTCTTTCCGTTACGATGCTGACGGTAAGCAGGTTTTCTACGAGTTTGTTTACTACCGGGATGACGGCACAAAGCGCAGAAGCACGACTGAGACTACCTATAATGACTCTGACCACTCTTATGTTGAAAAGCATTATGAGTATACGGAATCCAATGTCAGAAATCTTTCCGATGTAAGAGAGGTTAAACTTGATGACGATGACCAGATCATCAGTGCGATTACCTATGATTCGGATTCGAAACGCTCCAGAATAAGTCATGAAAAGTATGAAAGAGACGATCATGGTAATCTGATAAAGTATTCGAGCTTTGATGATAAGAACAACCATGAAGAATACTACTCTGAGTATACCTATGATTACAAAAAAGACAAAAAAGGCATATGTACCGGATATGAGTTTTACTGGTATCCCAGGGATTATGACTGGGATAACTACGGAAATGAAACCGTAACTTACGAGAGTAAGGCTGTGATCTCAAGCAAATCAGAGTATGATAAGCATGGAAATGTAAGTAAAAACATCAGTTATGATACTGATACAGGAAAAGTGGAAAGCTATACCGTCTATGAGTACGACTCATATAAGAAGGAGAAAGAGGACAAGAAATAAGCACCATTATAAGGAGTAATTACGATGAAAGAACTTGAATTAAAGTATGGCTGCAACCCTAACCAGAAACCGTCAAAAATTTATCTGGAAAGCGGAGAGGATCTTCCCATCACTGTATTAAACGGAAGACCGGGATATATCAATTTCCTGGATGCCTTTAACGGATGGCAGCTGGTATGTGAGCTAAAGAAGGCAACAGGCCTTCCGGCAGCGACGTCTTTTAAGCATGTATCACCGGCAGGCGCTGCAGTCGGCCTGCCCTTATCCGACACCCTGGCAAAGATCTACTGGGTGGACGATCTGGGAGAGCTTTCGCCCCTGGCCTGTGCCTATGCAAGAGCCCGCGGCGCGGACAGAATGTCTTCCTACGGCGACTTTATCGCCCTCTCTGATGTATGTGATGTGCCTACGGCCAATATGATCAAGAGAGAGGTATCTGACGGCGTGATCGCGCCCGGATACGAGCCGGAAGCTCTGGAAATCTTAAAGAGCAAAAAGAACGGAAACTATAATGTGATCGTGATGGATACCGAATATGTGCCGGATCCTGTTGAAAAGAAACAGGTTTACGGAATCACATTTGAACAGGGAAGAAATGAACTGGATATCAACGACGATTTCTTTGCCAACATCGTGACTGAGAATAAAGAACTTACAGACCAGGCAAAGATTGATCTGGCAATTTCCATGATCACCCTTAAGTACACCCAGTCCAATTCCGTCTGCTATGTAAAAGACGGCCAGGCAATCGGCATCGGCGCCGGCCAGCAGTCCAGGATCCACTGTACCCGTCTGGCAGGCCAGAAGGCTGACAACTGGTGGCTCCGCCAGTCTCCCCAGGTTATGAATCTTCCCTTTAAGGAGGATGTACGCCGGGCAGACCGTGATAACGCCATCGACGTCTACATGGGCGACGAGTATGAAGATGTTCTCAGAGACGGCGCATGGGAGAGAGTCTTTACAGAGAAGCCGGCAGTCTTTACCAGAGAAGAGAAAAAGGCATGGATTGCCAAGCTCGAAAATGTAGCCCTGGGCTCCGACGCTTTCTTCCCCTTCGGTGACAACATTGAGCGTGCCCATAAGAGCGGTGTCAAGTATGTTGCACAGCCGGGCGGTTCCATCCGGGATGACAACGTAATCGAGACCTGCGACAAGTACGACATGGTGATGAGCTTCACCGGACTGAGACTTTTCCACCACTAAAATGCAAAAAGACCGGCGGCAGCCGGCTGAATAATAATAAAAACCCGCCTGTATCTTATGATACTGTTTTTGAAAGCATTATCATAAGATACAGGCGGGTTCTTTTATTTCAATTATTATGTTCTGATTAAGTTCTGCTCCACTTCTTATCCCAGAATGCTAAAATCTCTGCCCTTTTTGACTTCCTGATCAGATAAAAACCGTAAATGGCCAGGCCACCTTCGATGATCAGCCAGACAACTGCCACCCAGTCAGGCAGATCATCTACGTAGTAAGCAGCGGAGAATACCAGGATATCATGCAGGGCATGGGTGAACATCAGAGGCCAGATACATCCTGTCCTGAGATAAACTGCTGAGAAGAATATACCGAAAAATATGCTGAACCCGGCCTGCAGCAAAAGACCTACAATGTCTCTGCTGCCCATTATGCCGTTGCTTAAATGTATAAGACCGAATGCAACTCCCGGAATGAGGACCATGGCAGGTATATATTTCTCCTCTTTCCACTGCCTTGCCATGTAAGATATGGGCAATTCCCTGAAAGCGGCCTCCTCGCATATGCCTGCCGACAGAGCAGCTGCCAGAGAGGCGGGGGCTACAGGCCCGAAGGGGAACCTTCCCGCACAGTATGTGTCGATCGGTATATAAGTTATCCAGAAGATGAGAAAAGGACTTAAGAGGCGGAATGTATTCAAAAAGTCTTCTTTTACCGACTTCCATCTGTATTCCGGACTGAACCGGAAAAAGTGAAGGAATACAATCAGAATGCCTCCGATACTTGCTCCCAGTGCGATACCCGTCTTTAAATCTATACCCGCTTTTGATAAGAGGAAACCGAGAAGTCCTCCTATGATTATCTGGGCAAGCAGCATGCCGCCGAACATGAGGATGATCAGTCCTGCCAGCGTATGTTTATCAAAGAACTTGTGAACCCTTTGTTTTCTTTCCATATTGTATGTCACCCTTTCTGTCTTTTACAAAGGTCTTTTTACAAAGGTATAAGTTAAACGGAAGACAGCATGTCAAGCTGCCTGTAAAAATCGGGATAGGAGATAACGACGCAGTCGCTGTCCCCGATCACGGTTTCTCCCTCGGCCAGGAGCCCTGCCACAGAGAAGGTCATGGCAATCCGGTGATCCTGTCTGCAATCAATGGCTGCGCCCTTAAGGGAATGTCCTCCACGGATGATAAAGCCGTCTTCGGTGGCCTCCACATCAGCCCCCATGGCCTTAAGCCCTTTGCTGACAAGCTCGATCCGGTCGGATTCTTTTACCTTAAGTTCCCCTGCATCTCTTATGATGGTGGTTCCCTCGGCCAGCGAGGCCATCAGGGCAATGACAGGGATTTCATCGATCAGGGTCGGAATCAGGCTGCCTTCAATAACAGTGCCCTTCAGCCTGCTTGTACGGACTCTCAGATCTGCTACCGGCTCTCCGCCTTCCAGTCGGACATTTTCTGTCTCTATATCGGCATTCATGGACCTGCAGACAGTAAGGATACCGTCTCTGCTAGGATTAATGCCTACATTTCTGATGACCAGTTCCGAATCCGGAACCAGCAGAGCGGCAGCAATAAAGTAAGCCGCCGATGATATGTCGCCCGGCAC
>CACZQE010000062.1 GCA_902783205.1 uncultured Lachnospiraceae bacterium
GACCGGGCGTTGGCCTCAAACTGTGCAAAGCGGTGGATGATATGAACTTTGTCACAGATCTTTGCCAGATAGATGGCTGTATCGACTGCGGTATCTCCGCCTCCGACCACCGCTGCAGTCAGACCCCGGTACTGGGGTCCGTCACAGACAGCGCAAAAATGTATGCCTTTACGGCCGAAGCTCTTCTCGCCTTTCAGGTTCAGACTGATCTCTTCTGAGCCAACAGCATAGATAATAGTTCTGGACTCAATGGATGACCCGTCATTAAAACCGGTTCTCCATCCGCCCTCAATCTTTTCTATCCCTGTAGCCTCCGCTGTGTGGAAATCAACCCGAAGCGCTTCCGCGTGCTGCCGTATCTGGTCACCCAGGTTATAGCCGCTGATGCCGTAAAGACCCGGATAGTTATCAACACGGGCACTGCTCATGATAGCCCCGGCACTTAAGAAGTCCTTTTCCGCTATCACCGCATCCAATCCGGCTCTTTTTGCGTATATACCGGCGGTAAGGCCTGCCGGTCCGCTTCCTATTATCAGTATATCTTTCATAGGCAACCCTCTCAGTTGGCCCCTGCCAGTTCACGCATTCTTCTGGCATTATCCAGAATGCTTTGATAGAGTTCACAGTCACCATAAACCTGCTTTATGATCGCAGCCGATTTCTCAAAATACTCCAGAGCATGTACGTAATCCTTCATATGATAATAGATCACGGCAATGCTGTTTGCTATGGCACCCGCATGATAGGAAACTTCCATGCCGATGGAAGCAAGCAGATCCATGCCCTTATGCGCACTGGTCAGGGCGAGGTTGAACTTGCCCCTGGCACTGTATATATTGGAAAGATTCTGGTAGGTAACGGCAATCTCATCTTCCGCCTCCCGAAGATTCTTCAGAAGAGATAAAGCCATCTTAAAGTAAACCTCCGCCTGATCCAGATCTTTCAGTTTCATCAGAACAACCGCCTTATTATTATAAAGGCTGGCAACACGGAAATCCCCCTTATCCAGATTGCGGTTATAGCTTTCTTCCACCTTGCAGAGGATATCATAGGAATCCTCCAGCATGTCGAAAGCCTGATAAGCATTGGAAATATTAAGATAAAGGGTCGCTTCGGAGGCAGGATCCAGCTGGTCTCCGGCATCTGACATCCAGATCAGCTGCTGCATGACCTGCTTCATGCACCTTTCCCGGTCGCCTTTATTACGGTAAATACCCATCAGCTCATTGTTAAGAGAAATCTTTTCCGTAAGCGAATTCTCCAGATTTCTCTCGTCGATCTCCCGGAGCAGGAACTGCTCGGCATCATCGATCCGATTCTGGGCATAAAGTTCATCCAGATGCTGTAATTTACCCTGAACACTCATCTGTCATCCCTCCTTACATTTTGCCCGCTCTTTCGGCGATCACCGGCACATAGCTCTCCAGGAATCTCTCCTCACCGGAAACGATTCCCTGGGCATTCAGTTCCTTCAGTAAAAGTCCGGCAATTTCTTCCACGGTCTGAATGATCTCGTCTTTCTCGTTAATCTTTGTCGCATTATAGGAATAACCTTCCCATGCTTCTTTCTGCACAGGTAATGCGACAAGCTTTTCCAGAAGTTCGGAAAGCCCCTGACAGACAGGAAGCTGTTCAAGGCTCTTCCTCATCCACTTATAGTAAGGCGTGAAACGCTTAGCCAGCATGTGGGCGATGGTCATTGCTGCCCGCACCGTCTGGGAAATGCACATGGATGCCGTAACCGTATCATTCCTTGCCATCATCCTGGAATAATTGCTCTGTCCGCCATGGGAGAAAAGATGCAGCTGCTCTGCCAGCTTGAAGAGATAGATCTTGTCCGGATAGTAACTGAGGATCTCATCTCTCACTCTGGTAAATGTCCCCTCGTCATCCCGGAAGACCTGACCGTTCACGGCCGTTGCAATCCATCTTTCCTCGGCATAAAGCCAGTAATGCTTGTCGACGATCAGCTCCAGATCCGGCCGGAGCTTAAGGATGGATCCATAGAACTGCGATATCTCCTTTACGCCCCTTCTTTCATCGATCCTGGGCTGATAATTGGAAACCGTATCCCCCCAGCACTTGACAGCATACCGGATTCCTTCCTGTACGATCAGATTGCAGTAAGCCTCCTGCAGCTGGGCGCCGATTGCCTGAAAATCTGTCTGATTGAGCCACATGCAGAAACCCAGGCCAAAATCGTGATCTCTCGAGATTATGTCATCAAATCCGAAGCACTCGGACCCTTCTCCAACCAGTCCGACAGCGATTCTCTTTTCAAATGCGGGAAACTTCTTATGGATCATGGGCCTGCCATATTCCTCATAGAAGTTTCTGCACACAGAAATTGTTGATTGATTGTCTGTCATATCATTTTACCCCGCCATTTTTTCTGACATTGTCATAAAAATTCATTTATCCAATGTGATTATACTATGAGGGCCGGCCGGATATTTGCCTTATTTTATCGTATATGTGGTGAATATCAACACGGCCGGAATATGACCTGCAGACACAAAAAAAGGGAGAACGGCTCATAGAGTCATTCTCCCTTTACATAAACTGCTCTTTACTTTTTCCACTTTGCGTAGAAGGTCTTATTGCCGGTAGAGCCTGCACTTATGGATGTAGCTTTCTTCTTGAACTTCTTGTCCTTGTACCAGCCCACGAAAGTGTAACCCTCTTTTACCGGCTCTGCCAGTGTGACTTCATCCTCCACCGTATAAGTGGCCGGATTGTCGTTTTCATCGACTTTCGTCCCCCCGTTATA
>CACZQE010000063.1 GCA_902783205.1 uncultured Lachnospiraceae bacterium
TTCAGAGAAACACAGGACATCTACCCGGAAGGCATTTTGAAACGGGGAGATGCAGGAGATGAGGTAAGAGAACTTCAGGAAGCTCTGAACAGCCATGGATTCGACTGCGGCACGCCGGACGGGGTTTTCGGCAATATGACAGAAGGTGCTGTAAGTTCCTTTGAATCGGCTAATGATCTGACTGCAGACGGTATTGCGTGGCCTGGAGTAAGGCAGATGCTGGGACTTTTGGGAGGACAGGAACCACCTTTCGGGGATGGTTCTATATCGCTTTATCATTTACCTGTAACCCCTGGAGCACTTAAGCTTATTGCAGGTCCTATCCTGACCCGGGAAGCTACCGGAGACGGAGAAATAATCGTATACAGGATGACTCTGATAAATGAAGGAAAGGTAGATCTTACGATCGATCTTCAGGCCCTGAATGGATTTGGAAATGTTGCAGGACTCGACCGGTTTAAAGGCTGGCCGGAAAACAATACGCTCCTCCCGGCAGGGGCACAGGTCGATTTTGAGTATGCGGTCCTTATCTATGAACATGATCTGGCTATCGGAAAAATCCAGCGTATTGTCAATGTATATGGGACAAATGCGGACAGCGGCACCTTTGCTAAGGACAGTGTTTATATCTTACATCCTCTTTACGTCAAGAATTATGAAGATAGTGAAGGTATGCTGCGTCTGGTATATGGGAATATCTACCGGGAGAGCAAAGAATCCGGAGAAATAATAAAAGTTGATATGACCGTCCAAAACAGAGGAGAGTCTGATCTTAATATATGGATGGTTCCAAGGGATGAACAGAGTGCTCTGATCTATACAGATGCTTTTGAAAACTGGCCGGGCGGACTGGATGACAGTGTTTTCCTGAAGCCGTTAGAGACGTATAATTTCCAGTATGTTCTGAATCCCACGCAGGATGAGTATGCAGCCGGAAAGATCGTGCGGATCGTAGATGCCGAAGGAATTGACCCGGCGACTGAGCTTGGGTATGTGGATGAAATAGTCATCGATATTCCGCTTAACGATGAGACAGGGAAAGCGATTCTTCATATGCAGGGACATGGGGATCCAGCCCATATAGATCCGCATTATCTGTACAAAGAGGGAGAGCTTGTGCATCTGGATGCAGATGTAAGCAATCGGGGGAGTGTGACCGTCAGGAATGTACATATTCTGTGCGAGAAAATTGGACCGGAAGGCGAGTGTCTGGGTGAGGTTGCTCTGAAGTTTGGCACCTATACGGATCTTGAGCCTGTGAGCGGTATGCTGGATACTCTGGAATACACGATCACGCCGGAGGATGTACAGGCAGGACGGGTGACATTCCTCTTCTGGGCGGAAGGAGAGCTGGAGAGCGAGCCTGGGATTTCTGTATTTTCCTACAATCAGTGGACCCATACGGTATATACGGGTGAAGGGTCAGTAGGTGAAGGAGACCAGACAGCGGGAACGCCGGAAGGAGACCAGACGTCCGGAACACCGGAGGGAGACCAGACGGCCGGAACACCGGAAGGAGAGCAGATCACCGGAGCATCGGAAGGAGCAGCCGAGAATCAGGACGCATCCGGAAAAGAGACGACAGAAACGAACCCTGCAGCAGAAGGAGATGTGGTTGAGACCCAGCCTGCACCTGGAGTTACCCAGGAAGAGATAGAGGGACTTCAGGGAAATACGTCAGAAGAAGGCGAGACGACAGCTGGAGGGGAAACGTCTGAAACACAGTCCGAAACCAACAGTGAAACTTCTGAATCACAGTCCGAAGCCGGGGGAGAAGAAGAGGAAGAAGATGAGGGAACTCTGATCGTGATGAAAAAAGAAATCGGTTCCTCTACTTATCCCGAAGGGTATTGCCTTGGCGAATTTGTAAATTATGAAATTACAGTGACCAATACGCATAAATATCCTGTAAAGACAGTCAAGGTACTTGATGATTTTGGCGGAGAGGCGCCGGCTTCTCTTGGTATCGCAGATGTTCTGGAACCCGGCGAAACGGAAACCTTTGAATTCCATTATCAGATAACTGAGGAAGATGTAATCAATGAAGAGTTTACGAACAGGGCTTATGTCAGAGTCGAGATCTATACAGATGAAAACGGTAAGGTGAGAGGCGGATTTACGATCTTTTCCAATAATCTTACAGTTCCTGTATGTGATAAGAATCTGATAGATGACACAGAAAATCTTGATCCGGAATATACCTTTAAAATTGAAA
>CACZQE010000064.1 GCA_902783205.1 uncultured Lachnospiraceae bacterium
TTGCTGCTGTCTGTGACTTCTCTTACAGGGAAGTAACACTGCCTTATCTGAAACGGCGTAAAGCGGAGAAAGCGGGGGATTAAAAGTATGGATTATTTAGAATTGATTGATCCCGAATTAAGGAAAACCGCAAAGTCTTTCACCTTTAACAAATTTGTAATTACGGTAGGGAATGTATATCAGTGATCGGGTAAAGGAGAAACAGGTAAAAGAGATACAAAGGCCGGGAGTTAAAAACTCCCGGTCCTCTTTTTTGGGGTTTTGCCGTTCAGGTAATCTCCTGCCCGTGCCGGATTGTGGACAGGGCCGGCATCATATGGGATAATTGATTAAAATAAGTTGGACTGACAGCGTGATTTTGAGATATAAAAAGGAGGAGGTCCCTGTATGAACTTGAAAAAAATATTTACTGTTCTTTTTATAATGTGTCTGATTCTGACTTCCGGCTGCGGAGCCGGAGGTTTATCAGAAGGGCGGACTTCCGGTCCGGCAATGGGTAATGGAGGTCCGCCTGACAGGGGAACAGATTCATCTGTTAAAGAAAAAGCCGCAGGCCGGCAGGAGACTACAGACCGGCCGGTTATCGAAAAGGCAGCTATTTATACCAGAGAAGCGGATGATAATAATGAGATTGTCTTTGTGGACGGACGTCATGAAAGAGTTCGTATCTCTGCTGACAGCCGGGATCATTACAGGAAACTGTCAGATGCCCTTGACCGCATCATGGAAAAGGAAGATGCGAATTACAATGATCTGGTTAAGGAATACCGGGAGATGAGGGAGGAATATGCGAAAGACGGCATGGGGGGAGACACTCCGAATATGATCAAAGACCAATTCTTTGTCCGCCGGGCCGATAAGGATGTCTTAAGCCTTTTGGAAAGATCTTTCAGCTACGCAGGAGGCGCCCACGGAGACACAGGGTTTTTTACCGTGAACCTGGATGCCCGGACCGGACAGGAAATCCGTCTGGAAGATGTCATCAAAGACCGTGACCTTCTCCGGGAGGCACTGAAGAAAGAACTGTTGGAAAAATACGGGAAAAATACATTTTTCTTTGAAGAGATGGATGACAATATTAAGAGCATACTGGAGGAAAAGGACGGAATTAAGTGTGACTGGACTCTGGATCCCCAGGGTATCACTTTCTATTATTCCGATTATGATATTGCTCCCTATGCGGCAGGGACACAGAATGTGACCCTTCTGTATTCTTCCCATGAAGACCTTTTTACGGACAAGTACCGTCCGGCAAAGGGAGAAGGATACATTTCCGGATTCTTTGATTATGACGAGTTCTCTGTCGACGCAGACGGGAACGGGAAAACCGGGCCGGTATCTGTGGATTACAGCTATGGCGATGATCCGGATATCATAGAAGGCTTTGAGGTTACAGCAGGCGGAAATACGGTCGCCATTGACGACCTGTATTGTTTTGAAATAAGCCAGTATATAGTTCATACATCTTCAGGCAAAACATTTCTCTATGTCTGGACTACAGAAGAGAATGACTGGATGACCATCTACCTCTATGACATCAGCTCCGGAAAACCCGTGTCTGCGGGGACCGCGGAACTGAGTCCTGATTTTGCGGTGGATGAAGGGGATGACGACTACAGTATTTACGGAAAGGTGATTACAGACCCTGACTACATGAAACTGCAGACCCGTTTCGACCTCCTCAGCACCTATGAGGCGAAGAAGACTTATCGGGTCAAGGATGCTCCCCAGCCGGTAACCGATGATCCCTACTATGTCATCACCAGCAATATAACCCTTAAATCAAAGCAGGAAATAAGAGGAGATCTGGTAGATGAAAAAGGAAATGTTCTGAAGAAATCCGTGAAGATACCGGCAGGATCCGATTTTGCCCTCTACCGTACAGACGGAAAAGAAGTGGTGGATACCAGACTTGAGGACGGAAAGCTGCTTCGTCTTAAAGTGGAGGGAACTTACCCGCCCTATGTGAACGGAATTGATGCCAACGAATTGTTTGAACAGTTATTTTATGCCGGCTGACAGACATAATCAATACTTTGTCCGGCTTACATTTGATGATATAATGATACAGTAGTTTTCTTTTAAAAAGAAAATATAAAAAAAGAGCGCGAAAACACAGGAGGTTAACATGAAATACTGGCAAACCCTTCTGGCGCAAGGGCATAATCAGATTGAATCACTTCAGGATTTTTTCGGATTTCCTCCGGAGGATATCCCCGCACTTCAGGAAATTCAGGAACAGTATCCTGTTTTTGTAAATCCTTATTATCTTTCTCTGATTGACAGGACAGACCCCGATGATCCCATAAGGAAAATGAGTATTCCCGGTCTGAATGAACTTGCAAGGACCGGAAGTTTTGATACCAGCGGAGAACAGTCAAATACCGTTTTGCCGGGTCTCCAGCATAAATACAGGGAAACAGCTCTGATACTATCGACAAGTCAGTGCGCCATGTATTGCAGGCATTGCTTCCGCAAAAGGCTGGTCGGCCTGTCAGAGGAGGAAATCTGTTCCCATATGGGAGATATGGCAGACTATATCCGGGACCACAAGGAGATTTCCAATGTTCTGATCAGCGGCGGAGATGCCTTTATGAACAGCAATGAGACGATAAGGCAGTATCTTTCCCTCTTATGCGAGATTCCTCATCTGGATCTGATCCGGTTCGGAACCAGGACGCCGGTGGTCCTCCCGCAGAGGATTACTTCCGACCCTGAACTTGTGGAATTGTTGAAGGACTACGGGGAAAAGAAACAGATATTTGTTATCACCCAGTTCAATCATCCCAA
>CACZQE010000065.1 GCA_902783205.1 uncultured Lachnospiraceae bacterium
CCAAATCGCGGAAATCCCTTAAAACAAGGCTTTTTCAGCCTCCTGTTATGTATTTCTTGTCATCAAAACTACCGTCTCGACGTGCACCGTTCCCGGGAACATGTCAACCAGGCTGGCCCGTTTTACCTCATATCCTTCTTCCCTGAAAACGAGCAGGTCCCTCATGAGGCTGGTCGGTTTGCAGCTGACATAGACGATTTCTTTTACACCAAATCCTATGATCTTCTTCAATGCTTTGGGATGTATTCCGTCTCTGGGCGGATCCAGTACCAGGATATCCGGTTTTTCTGTCAGTTCATCCACTACTTTCAGGACATCTCCTGCAATGAATTCACAGTTGTCAAGATGGTTGTCCCTGGCGTTCTGCCTGGCAGCTTCTACTGCTTCTTCCACGATTTCAACACCTACAACCTTCTTTGCTACCGGTGCCAGCAGCTGGGCGATGGTTCCCGTTCCTGTGTAAAGGTCATAGATCAGCTTATCCTTTGTATCTCCCACATACTCTCTTACCTTGTCGTAAAGGACCTCCGCTCCCAGCGTATTGGTCTGGAAGAAGGAGAACGGGGAAATCCGGAATCTCAGATTATAAAGATACTCATAAATGTAGTCCCGCCCGTAGAGGAGCCTGGTCTCATCGCTTTTTACCACATCTGCCACACTGTCATTGATGGTGTGAAGTATACCGGCAATCCTGCCGTCGATTTCGCCTGCTTCTTTAACCGCCAGGATCATTTTTACAAAGCTTTTCTCATCCAGGCTGTCCTGGCCGGAAGTGACCAGATTGATCAGGATCTCACCTGTTTTCGCAGACCGTCTCAGCACCAGATGGCGCAGAAATCCCTCATGTCTCAGCCGATGGTAGAAGCTGCTTCCTTTTTCCTTGAAATACTTTAAAATGTGCCGGACCAGTGTGTTGAAGTCCTTGTCTGCAATCCGGCAGTCTGTCAGCGATACTATGTCGTAAAAGCTCCCTCTCCTGTGCATTCCCAGGGCAAGGGGACCGTCTTTTACTTCATCCCCGAAGGTGAATTCCATCTTGTTCCGGTAGCCTTCCCTTACCGGTCCGCTCAGAATCTCTTCGATTGAAAATCCGAGGCCCTGATTTTCGATCAGTCTTTCCACCTGTTCCTTTTTCAGCCGCAGCTGCTCTTCATAGGGCAGATTCTGATAGCTGCATCCGCCACAGACCCCAAAGTGGGGACAGGGGGATTCGATTTCGCAGGGAGCCTTTTCCAGGACTTCCATAAGCTGTCCTTCTATCTTACCTCTCTTTTTTTTGCGTACGAAAAAACGGACTGTCTGTCCGCATAGTCCGTTTTTTATCGTCACCGTCTCTTCATCTATAAAAGTGATCCCCCTGTTCGGAAAATCCGTCCTGAGGATCTTTGCCTCCAGTATATCTCCCTTTTTCATCTTTCTCCCTTTTCCTGGTCTTCCCGGTTCAGGTCCTTGTGATAATATCCGTGTCCAAAGTGGGTGTCCCCGAATTCATCGATCTCCATGATCAGAAATGTCGGATTCCCATCCCTCTGCCTGGGATAGGTCAAACTTCCCGGATTCAGGATCGTCATATCTTCGCCCAGTTCGATGTAAGGCTTGTGGGTATGGCCGAACATAACGATATCGGCTCCCTTTCTCCTGGCAGCGCCCCGCAGTATTTTCAGTCCCTGGTTTACCCGGTATGTATGACCGTGTACGATCCATATCCGGTGGCCTTCCAGCTCAATCAGTTTCTCTTTGGGCAGATGAAGTCCCTGATCAAGATTCCCTGCGACCATATGGACAGGACATGATACCAGCGACTCTATATATAAGTCACCGCTGGTCACATCTCCGCAGTGAATCAGCATATCTATATGTCCTACCTGTTTCAGGACACCTTTGACATTTTCATTCATGCCGTGGGAATCACTGATCACCAGAATCCTCATTTATTTCTCTTCAGCCCTTTCTGCTTCGCTTTCACTGTCCAGCACTTCTTTAATGGCGCGCAGCGCCTTGCCTCTGTGGCTGATGGCATTCTTTTCCTCGGGAGAAATCT
Organism: uncultured Lachnospiraceae bacterium; assembly: GCA_902783205.1. The sequence continues at coordinate 2,042 of CACZQE010000065.1, forward strand.
GGGCCGTTGTCATCTGCCGGTCCGGAAGATAGAATATCGGATCATAACCGAATCCGTTCTCCCCTGCCTGCTCATGGGCGATCCTTCCTTCGATAGTTCCCCTGGCAGTTTCCACGCGGCCGTCCGGAAAGGCCGCCGCAACGACACAGACGAACCTGGCAGTCCTCAAAATGTCAGGAACACCGTGAAGACGGTCGATCAGAATCTGATTCTTGATCCGGTAAGAAGTGTTCTCACCCATATATCTTGCTGACATTACACCGGGTTCTTTATTGAGGAAATCTATCTCCAGTCCCGAATCATCCGCCAGCACAAGGCAGCCGCAGGCATCCCTGACGGCAGAGGCCTTGATGATGGCATTTTCCTCAAATGTTTCTCCGTCCTCAACAATGTCTATATCAATCCCTGCTTCCTTCATGGACAGGATCTCATAATCCATATCGCCAAGAATATCACGGATCTCACGCATTTTCCCTTCGTTGCCTGTCGCAAATATCAGCTTTTTCTTCATGAAGACTCCTTCTTTCTCCTGGGCGGTTTGGGTCCCGGGAACTGGTAGTAGTAGGTTTTCATCATGCCGTTATATATTTTACGGTTTTTGGCGGCTTTCTTTCCGATATAACGCTCCGCATCCTCATAGGCTGTGATCACATACTCGGACCAGCTGTCCAGATGTGAAAATGCCTCCCCGATCTCTCTGTAGAGGATGGGCATATCTTCTTTGTCTTCCATCCTTTCCCCGTAAGGGGGATTGGTTATAACAAAGCCGTATTTTTTCGGGTGGCGCAGCTTATGTATGGGCCGCTGCTGGAAATGTATCATATCTTCCACGCCGGCTCTCTTTGCATTTTCCCGGGCAGACCGGATGATCTGGGGGTCTATGTCATAGCCCTGTATGTCCATTTTTACGGACCGGTCCACCAGGTCTTCGGCTTCTTCATAGGCCTCTTTCCAGACTGATTCAGGAAAAAGTCCTTTAAAAGACCTTCCCTGGAAACTCCTGTGCATCCCGGGAGCAATACGGGCTCCCATCATGGCCGCCTCTATGGGAATGGTTCCGCTTCCGCAAAAGGGGTCTACCAGAATCCGGTTTCTGTTCCAGGGCGTCAGCCGGATCAGGCCGGCCGCCAGAGTTTCCTCCAAAGGCGCTTTGCTGACCAGCTTCCGGTATCCTCTTTTATGAAGACTGTCACCGGAAGTATCCAGGCCGACTGTCACCTCGTCTTTGTAGATGGAGATGCGGACAGGATATGCGTCACCGTCTTCCTTGAACCAGGACTGATGATAGTGCTCCTTCATCCGCTCCACCATAGCTTTTTTAACAATTGACTGAATATCGGAGGTCGAGAAGAGTTTGCTTTTTACGGAAGTGGCCTTGGTCACCCAGAAGCGGGCATCCCTGGGCAGTATTTCTTCCCATGGTATGGCGCGGATTCCCTGAAAGAGCTCCTCAAAAGTGACCGCATAGAAAGTGTCAACCCTGTAGAG
>CACZQE010000066.1 GCA_902783205.1 uncultured Lachnospiraceae bacterium
CCAAGTGGATTACCGGTGGGGTTACTTATTGTTGCTATTGTATTGATTGCTGTTCTTGTAATTCTTTTGGTAATTGTGCTGATTATGGTTGCTAGGAAGAATGGTCCTCAGAAGAAAGAAAAAAAGCAGAAAGAAGACAAGAACAAAAATGCATCGATACCTCCGTTTAATCCATCTGCTATAAATGGTGCTACTCATCAGAATGCTGCTGTTGGTGGCAACAGTATGGGAACCAGCGTATTAAGCGGAGAGATGGCAAACGGCACAACTGTGCTTGGTGCAACACCTAATGTTCCAAAGAGCAGAATCTCCGGAACGCTTATCAGAAAGAAAGATAAAAAGCAGATATTGATTGATAAGTCAGAGTTTTCAATTGGTAAAGACTCACTTCATGTAAACTATTGCATCAGTGATAACGGAGCAGTCAGCAGACTTCATTCAATGATCAGATCCAATGATAACGGAGCTTACATTGAAGACTGCAACTCAACAAACGGAACATTCGTAAACGGCAGAAGAATAGTAGCCGGGCAGCCAATCAAGCTTTCAGATGGCGATGTCATAATGTTTGCGGATGATGAGTACGAGTACAGAATTTAATTATTTAGGCTATAAAGCGTTACGACGTTTTTAGTAATAAAAAAGAAAAGGAGAAAAGATATGGCAGCAACAGATTCATATGGCTATAGTGATAGCCAGGTACAGCAGGTAAAGTCAAGCTTTGACACAAACGCAGCACAGTTTCGCTCAATCGTATCAGAGGTTGGAAATGCAACAAACAGCACAGCAGCTATTTGGAATTCACCTGCTTATGCAACATACAAGGTAAAGCTTGATAACTTTGCTGAGAATGCAGAGGCTCTTGAGAGCTGCGTTAAGGCTTTTGAGGGATGGCTTGACGGTGTTGTAGGCACATATGCAGCAGTTGATACAGCTGCAGCTGAGACTTGGAGTGGATTTTGCTAATTAGCGGAAAGGAGAAAAGAGATGGAAGATTTTATTGTATCACAAGAGCTGGCAAAGACAGCAGAAGAGTATAGAAATCTGGCAACTATATTGGACAGAGAAATAAATGATTTCGATGGAAATGTAGTTCAGATGTCATCATCAGCCATTTTTGGTGAGACTGCTCCTGAAGACATTGTTAAACTTTGGTCCGGAACAGGCGCTGAGGATGGTGTTAAGGCAGCTATGGTGTCTTATGTTAAAAAGCTCAATGAAGCAGCCGTTAACATTGATAACTTCTTGACTGCTGCAAAACAGGCCGATGCAAAGAGTGCAGAAGCAGCAGCAGATCTTATTCATGTTGTTTGATATTGATTATTTACAAATAACTATTCGATTCCGGATGGAAATTTAATACCATCCGGAATCTGTAAAAAGGGATATAGTATGGGACATTATGTATATACTACCAGGCAGGAGCAGCAAGAAGATCCTGTTGTAAGGGCAAAGCTGGATGCATGCAATGAGTTGAAGGCAAAGCTTGAACAGATAAAGGAAAGTGCAACAACAGAATATGATACAGCATCTACAGCTATCGCAGACTGTAAAGAAGCCACAGAACCGTTAACGGAAGAGTTATCAGGCGTATATTACGAAAGCAGGTATCTTCCCTACAGAGAGAAATACTTTGAATTGGGAGATTCGCTTCTTGAAGAGTGTGAGGGATGCCTGGGGGAACTCCAGGATAGGATAGATAAACTCGCTGAATTGATTGCTGAGTTGGAAACAAAGTTGATGATCTGGGTAACTGTAACAGATATGGAATGGGTTTCAGATGATTCGGATACTTATGATGCATATGCGGGATAAGGAGTAGATATGGCTGAGAAAGTAAAAGTTGATGAAACTGCGATGGGCGAATATGAGACTCTTTTGCAAACAGTAGGCACTGCGATTTCAAATCTTGATGATTATCATAAAGAATTGGATGAAATCCTGGCCAGCGGTAAATGGGATGGTGATGCTCATTCAGTATGTGTAAGCGTTGTTGCGGGAGTTTATGATTATCTGCAAAACATGATAGAGAATTACAAAACACTAAAAGAAGATATAGAAAAGCTGGTTACTGATGTGGACTTATTTGTTAATGTTTCACCATCAGTTAAAAATATTTCTGAATAGGTGAATATTATGAGTGCACAGGGGCAGGACAGAATAATAGATGCCGATGAAATGGCAAGACTTGTAGAGATTTTCAATGGATGCGTTACGGAAGCGTATACTTTGCAAGAGGGATTTACCAATATAAAAGATGAGTTGATCAACAACATTTATGAAGGTGATGCCAAGACTCAGGTAGAGGCAAATCTTATTACTTTTCATAATGAAGCAGTCGAGCTTTACTATTTGTATGATGCGTTAAGTTCCTTCATCACAAATACTACAGAAAAGTTTAAGGGTGTAGATAAAGCAGCCGGTGATGATGCAGAAAATGTGGTTGATGTTACCGAACGCAGAGAAACAGATAGATGATTAGGGTTGGTTGATGAAGATGGACTTCATGCTTTCGATTATTGGCAATAAGATATATAAAGAAGTTCGCATGGATGAAAGCATTAAAAAGCTTTCAATAGGAACTAGAAAAGATTGCCAGTTCAGATTAAAAAAAGATAGATTTTATTCAGAGTTTTTGATCAATGTTATTAGACGCGACGATGTGTATGTGGCGTCTTGCAGTGATGAGATTTATTTTGAGACAGAAAACAATGCGGATATCAGAGAAAAAGTTACAGAGTTAGTTGCAGGAACTAAAGTAAAAGTTTGCTATGCAGACTCAGGGATTCCGCTTCTGATTTTGGAATTTTCCTTTGATTTTGAGAATATACAGGATAATTACCTCAGATGCATAGATACACCTGTAGGCCGCAATTATACTATTGGCGGAGTGACAGGATCTGATATCCAGATCAACGATAAACTGCTTAATTCGGAATCAATAGTCTATTCACATTTGAGTGAAGGGCTTTATGAGATAGATCTTTCAAATTCATATTATGGAATACATGTTAACGGTGCTTATTATAACGATAAAAGATTCAGATTAGAAAATAACCAGTTCTTTTCATTATGTGGGTACTC
>CACZQE010000067.1 GCA_902783205.1 uncultured Lachnospiraceae bacterium
AGGCTCTGCCCTAAAAGGATCTTCATACTCTTTTACACTCATTTTGTCCTTTAGGATATCGGCTCTCTCCTGATCCCGGATGTACTTCTTGATTGTGGCATCATTCAATCCTAACGTGCTTACATAGTATCCTTCTGCCCAGAAGTGCCGGTTACCGAACTTATACTTTAGGTTCGCATGTCGGTCAAACATCATCAGCGAACTTTTCCCTTTCAGGTATCCCATGAAGACCGATACACTGATCTTTGGCGGTAGTCGGAGTTTATATCCGTACTCTTCTCCTTTTTTAATATCTGTTGTCCGCACAACGCGCAGTGCAGCTAAAAAAGCAGGAGACGGACCTGTCCGTTTCCTGCTTTTCTCTTTGATCATCTGCTTTTGCTAATTATTCGGAAATGTATTTGTGCAAAGTTACGCGGACAGCGCCAGGGCCCGCGATTTCCTCTGCAAATATCTGCTCGATCCTGTCTCCGATTCCTGCTGTATAAAGATCGCTCCCAAAGATTCTTTCGTTAGACAGAATACCGGCAAGGTGTTCGTGTATATTGGCGTTTTCTCCCAGCCGAATTCCTTTTAGCCTTTCCTGCAGCTCAGGGATCATCGGGTCCGGGGCCAGCTGCATGGGCTGCCCATTATCATCCAGAGCCAGCAGATAACGAAGCCATCCGGCAATCGCCAGTGGGATTCCAATGAGGGAAGCTGCCGTCCCGTCCCTTTTCACATAAGATCTCACGGTTTCACCGAACCGGATTCCTACCATCTGAGATATATCCGTCGCTATCCTTTGTGATGTATCTCCCAGGTACGGATTGGGGAATCTCTCCTTCAGCACTTCATCCAGGAACGCCTTAGGAGACAGGATTCCGGGATTCTCAACGACCGGCATTCCTTCTGCATAACCGATCCGCTCCGCAAGCGCCAGAAGGTCGGGGTCCTTCATACCTTCAGCAAACAGTTCATAACCGAACATGCAGTCGTAAGTGCACAGGGCCGTATGCAGCGGATTCAGGCAGACAGTGACTTTCATTTTTTCCGATCTGTTAACCGTATCCCTGTCTGTCATGAAGACGCCTGCCTTCTCCAACGGAGGTCTCCCGTTCGGGAAGCTGTCTTCGATGACCAGGTACTGCGGCTTTTCAGCATTCCCATAAGGCGCAATGAACGTATGCTTATCTGTGACAATAATATCCATATCCTCAACGCCGTAGGCCTTCCATTCTTCAGCAAGACTTTCCAGCGGGCGAGGAGTGATCTTATCGATCATTGTCCATGGAAATGCGACCCTCGTTTCATCGGATACATAACGGAGGAAATCCTGGTCGACAAAGCCTCTTTCTTCCCAGCTTTCCGCAATACAGTGCACTGCTTCCGCAAGCTTTCTGCCGTTTTGCGAGCAGTTATCCAAGGAAACCAGCGCGATCGGATAAGCCCCAGCCCTGTAGCGCTCATACAGCATGGATGTGACCACGGCAATAACGCTCTTTACAGCTGAGGGGCCTCCTTCGATATCCTGTCTCACAAACGGGAAATACTCTCCGTCTGCGCCCTTAAGAGCATATCCTTTCTCCGTAATAGTAAAAGATACCATTTGCAGGGAAGGCGAGGCAAAAACCTCTTTGAGCCTGTTCCATTGTTCCGCATCTGCCTGTTCCGCCCTGATCGCCTCGGCAAAAGCGCCGTAGACCTTTTTCTGTCTTGTGCCGTCCGCATTCAGAATAACACTCAGGACCAGATTGTCATGTGGCCGGTAAATACGGTCGACCAGTTCCGTGTCATATGTCTCGGCACAGATAAGTCCCGTCTTCATCTTCCCCTCGGAAAGAAGCTGATCTGCGATACTGCCAATGAACACTCTGAATATATTACCGATACCAAAGTGTATCCATTCAGGCGCAGCAAGGGCATTCGCCCTTGCCAGTTCCGGATTATAGGAAGGCAGTTCGATTCCCGCTTTTTGCCAGGCTGTTCTGTCGGTGATTCCCTCATATGTCAGTTTCATTTCTATTCCTTATCCTTTACTCTGCCTTTGAAAAATCATGATTCAGCGGGAGCCAGTCGAGGATCTTACGGATCTGCGGATCCCAGAAATCAAAGTTGTGAACGCCGGGTCCTTCGTCATAGGTAAATTCAACTTTCTGATCCGTCAAAAATTTGCGGAAATCCTGATTGCTGTCATACAGAAAGTCTTCCGTACCTATGCACATGTATAAAGAAGGAAGTGTTTTTCCGGCAGCAATATCCGCTTTTAGCAAACTCTTAAGGTCATCTTTCTCAAAATCGAAATCCTTAAAATTCTCGCCGAAGGCATTCTGCCCCCACTCAACTGATGGAATGCCTTCTTTGCGGTCCCTTTTCCCGAGCATCACATCTGTATCCACGCCGCCGGACAGACTTGCTGCAGCACAATAATTTTCGGGATAAGTGAAGGCTGCTTTAAATGCGCCGTATCCACCCATGGAAAGTCCTGCTATAAAGTTATCTTCTCTTTTATCAGAGAGCGGGAAGATGGAACGCAGCATTGCAGGAAGCTCCTGCGTATAGTAATTAAAATATTTTGCTCCGAAGCGGCTGTTTGTGTACATGCTGTTGTATCCATCCGGCATAACAACCGCCACATTATTTAATTGCGCGTAGCGCTCGATACTGGAAAATCTCTGCCAGTCCGATTCGTCTGCTGAAAAACCGTGCAGCAGCCAGAGAACCTGAAACTTCTGGTTTGGTTTCGGATATTTGGGCGAACTGTCAAAAAACTGATTATTGGAATCCGGAAGCGGAAGTGTAACATTAACATTTACACTTCTGAACAATTCACCAGAATACAATTTACACTCGAATAATGCCATTTTGCTCGCTCCTTTAACATGATTTTAATTAACTCGTTCGTGACAACAGCATCGCATCCAATCAATCTTTTTTCCTTCTGTTTTCACGATACTCCTCAAGCTTAACCTTCTTCATATTTTCCCGTCTGTTCAGCTGATAAACATCATATCCGATCGCACTTAGCAGAATGAGTCCCCGGACGATATACTGATAATAAACATTGATTCCTGCCAGCTGCATGCCATTGGTAAGCAGAGCAATACACAGAATACCTGCGAATACTCCGGAGAGTTTTCCTTCACCGCCGCGAATGGAAACGCCGCCAAGAAATACACCTGTCAATACACTGAACTCGGTACCGGGACCGAGAGTTGACTGTGTGGAGCCGAGTCTCCCGATCAGCAATACAACTGCAAGGCCGATATAAAAGCCTTCGATCATTGCGATTCTGTATTTCATCTTATTTATATCGATACCTGCCAGGCGGGCAGCCTCCTTGTTGCCTCCCAGCGCATATACATATCGGCCGAAATAGGTTTTGTTCAGGACAAAGCTCATAACAAGGAAAGCGATTATGACGATGATGACGGAGACAGGGATGATACCAAAAACATATTTCTGACCCAGAAATTTAAAGCTTTCAGGAAAACCGTTGATAGTTTTTGATTCCGAGATAATAAAAGTCACTCCTTGGAAAATGGTCATGGTGGCTATCGTTACGACCAGAAGCTGCAGGTTAAGCTTTATGGAAAGAAACGTGTTAACCAGTTCAATCGCTATCGTTATAAGAATCATCAGAACAATGACAAGCCATGTAGGAAGTCCTGCATAGACCAGCAATCTTGCGCCAATCACGCCGACTGTCGATATGACATATCCGACAGAAAGATCCATCTCACCGGCCATCATCACAAAAGTAATACCTGTTGCCGCCACCAACAGATAGGCGTTCTGTGACAGCAGATTCATGATGTTTCTGAGGCTGAAGAAATTTGGCGAGAATAACCCGAAAAAGATCAGCAAAATGATCAGTACTACAAATGAAACATGATCACTTATATATTTGCTTAAATCAAACTTTTTGTTTTCCATTCCATTCTCCTCTAATTTGCAGACGCAAGTTCCATCACTGCAACCTGGCTGAATTCATCTCTGCTGAGTTCCCCTGCGATACTGCCCTCGCTCAGGACCACGATCCTGTCGCTCATCCCGAGAAGCTCTTCCATATCCGAAGAAATCATGATAATAGAAATACCCTGTCTGGTGAGTCTGTCCATCAGGTAATAGATTTCCTGTTTTGCTCCAACATCAATACCTCTTGTGGGTTCATCAAATATAATTATCTTCGTATTGGCTGCAAGAACTTTTGCCAGAACGACCTTCTGCTGATTACCGCCGGAAAGGTTGCGGACCATCTGTTTCTTGCTCGGCGTAACTATCTTGAGCTCATCTATGTATTTTTCACTGATAGACTTTGTTTTCTGTGGATCTATCACACCGGAATTCGATATTGCTCTGACACACTGGATCACTACGTTCCAGTCGATGGGAAAATTCAGGAACACGCCCTCTGTTTTTCTGTCTTCCGGAATCAGACCGATTCCCATGGTAATTGCTTCAGAAGGCGAGTTGATCGTTACCTTATCACCGTTAAGGTATATTTCGCCTTTCTCGACGTGTTCAGCACCGTATATCAGTTTGGCAAGTTCTGTCCGACCGCAGCCGACCAGTCCTCCAAGCCCTAGTATCTCTCCCTTATAGAGCTTCAGATCAATACCGACATCGCCATTCCCGTAAACATTTCTTAATTCGAGAACTACGTCATCAGATACTTTATGCCTATCGGGATAGGTTTCCGTCAATTCCCTTCCTACCATCAGTTTGATAAGCGACTGCCGGTTCAGCTCCTGAATAGGCTTTGTATCGATCATCTTTCCATCACGCATGACTGTCACACTGTCGCAGATCTCAAACAGTTCATCAAGTCTGTGAGAAACATAAACGATTGCAATCCCGTCTTTTTTCAATGTCCTTACGATTTCGAACATTACCTCGATCTCTGAGACAGACAGAGAGGCACTTGGTTCATCCATAAACAGAACTTTTACATTTTTTGATATAGACTTTGCAATTTCTACCAGCTGTTTCTGTGCAGTAGATAAAGTACCAACCTGTGCCTTGACATCAATATCAACGCCAAAACGGTCAAATATTTCTTTGGAGCGTTTCTCCATTTCCTTGAAATTGACTGCATATTTGCTTCCTATTTTTTCTCCCAAGAAAATGTTCTCTGCTACCGTCATGGATGGTACCAGATTAAACTCCTGATAAATAACGGAAATGCCGTTCTCAATTGCTATGGTCGGAGTAATCGAAGTATACCTTTGTCCGTTAATGATCAGTGCTCCCTCTTCAAAGCTGATTGCCCCGGCAATGGACTTGATGATAGTGGACTTACCTGCCCCATTCTCACCGATAAGCCCTCTTATTTCTCCCGCTTCGATCGAGAAGCTGACATTATCAAGCGCAGTCACGCCCGGATACCGTTTGGTCAGATTTTCAACTTGTAATATTGCCAAAGCTTCACCTTCTCTCTGTAAATCATTTGCTCATGACTGTCCGGAATCGTTTCTAGTCATCTGAAGGTGCCCCAGGCTATATACAGGGCATCTTCAGATGAACGAAAGAGAATCAGTTTGCGCTTATGATGTACTCTCTGTAGTCTTCCATGTTTTCAGCGGTTATTTTTGATACTTCCTGATAGAGGATCTTTCCATCGACAAGATTACTGATATCAATGTTCTTCATTGCGCAATTATACATCAGCTTGCCCGCAGCGAGATTAGTCGTTGCAATACCAAGAAGGCAGCTGTCGCCGGTTGCAGATTTTCCAAGCAGATCATATGATGCCTCAGAATGGTCAACTGTAAAAACGCCAATCTTGCTTGTATCAAGCTGATAGGCATCCTTATTCTTCTCGATCGCTTCCTCTGCAATAATAGCCTGTGCGTCAGTAAAGCACATGATGACATTAATATCAGGATGCTTCTGCAGCAGGATCTCTACATCCTGTGCGGTCTCAGTCATAAAGTTTGCAATTCCTACATCGTAACTCTCGACCAGTACAGCCTTCGGATTATAGCTGGCAATATCATTGAAAACTTCACATCTTTCGGCAAACTGCTCTGTTGACCAAAGGCCTAAGGTAGCAGCCTTTACTGTACCCTCTCCTGCATCAGGGAATGTTGCGTCGATCCAGTCGGATGCCAGTTCGCAGACGCCAACGCCAAGATCATGCATGGAAACACTGATGCCGATATCAAAGCTGTCTGTATCCTCCGGGATCTGGTCAATAATAACAACATAGATGCCGGCATCGCGTGCACGCTTCATCGCATCCGCGCAGACTTCCGGTTCAACAGGATAGACCAGAATTGCATCAACGCCCATTGTCACAAAGTTATCAATATTGGTGGCCTGCATATTTGGATCGTTATCAGCGGAAATAGTAGTAAGCTCTACATTTTCGTCAGCATCAACTGCAGCCTGCACCTCTTCGGCGAGCTTGACGGTAAAGTCAGTCTGCATACTGCCCATTGACAGGCCGATCCTATACGGCTTTCCGGATGCTCCCTCTGTACTTGCCGCTGCCTCTGCCTCCCCGGCAGCATCCGCATTCTCCACAGGAGCGCTTTCAGCTGCAGGCTCAGAAGCCGCAGGCGCTGAAGCTGCAGGTGCTGAAGAACCGCATGCTGCAAGTCCAATCATAAGACAGGCGGCCAGACCAATCGAAACAAGTTTTGTCAGTTTTTTTCTCATCATTTTTATCCCCTTTATATTTATTGATTATGAACCCTAATGAAAGAGCAGTTGCACATATTCAGCAATTCTAAAGTCTTACTTTTCCTCCTTTCCTGAAATCGCATCATCTTTGTTAAATACTTTTTAAAACGCTTTTATTATGTTGTTAATATAATAGCTCTGCCGCTCTGAACTGTCAACTGACAATTATAAATAGAAGTCTTTTTTTCTGTTTTCAACAGTTATTACATGCATATTTATACAAAATAGACAAAAAAATCTGCGTCAAAGACGCAGATTTCCGATTGCTTGGTAAAACGGCAGCTGTATGCCTCTTGCCGCGCAAAGATCAGTTAATGTTTGAGATGAATTCCCATATGTAATGAAGCGCGGCTCCTCGTGCTGCCGCATACGGCCCTGTACACTGTAATGTTACTGTACGGTCGGATATTACAAAGTCACAGTTCTTTCTGATTATCCTTTTCAATTCCTCCATATCTGATTCATTCATGTACAGGCTGACCATTCCCCCTATAACAATATCAACATCGATCGTCATAAGTACATTATTGATCAGCATAGCAAGATACGTAAGATACTCTGTCCATATTTTCTTCTTTGCTTTGTCCCCTGCACGGAGACCTTCAAAGAAGACCGGAAGCTTCACTCCGGCTTTCTCCTCCAGACTTCTGGCACTGCAATATCCCTCTGCGCATCCTTTTTGACCACAATAACACAGACGCCCTCTGGGTATCAGTTTAATATGTTCAAGGAGCTGTCCACGGGCATGGTTTCCTCCATATGCTTCCCTGTTCAAAATCAGACCGCTTCCCAAATTACTGTTCAGGAGGATGTAACTTGCATCTCTGAGCGAAGGTCTGTGAAAGCTCTCCGCAAAGGCAGCAGACTCAGAGTCATGAAACAGTGAACATGGATAATCAAGAGTTTTCCTGAAAGATTCAATACTGACTCCCTCATTATTCAGTATCCGTCCATATACAACTCTTTTATGATCCGGTGATACGACACCCTGCATGGCAATGGCAACACCAAGAATCTTCTCTTTCTTGTATCCGGAACCTTCGATAAAAGATTTGATCTCACTGCCGGCGAAGGAATAATAGGTCTCCTCGTTTCCGTAGCTGATATCTATGCGCTTATCGCAGATCACTGTCCCATAAAGATTCAACAGACACATATAAATATAGTCTGAAAAGACTTCTACGCCGACTGCAACCCGTGCATCTTCGATACATTGATATATAGAGGCTTTTCTTCCTCCGGTAGATTCCTGCTGCCCAATCTGACGAATCAGTCCCTGTGCCAGCAGTTCGCTGATATTTGTGGATACTGTGGGAAGGCTTATTGGAAGTGTTGAAGAAGTCTCCTGTATAGAAGCCTCTTTTGAACGATATAAATAGGTATATACAAGTCTTTTATTTTCCTGTCTGATATTCGGTCCTGCAGCCATACCGTCCTCACAAATATTACTTTTTAAAAGCGTTATAAAAACAATGATATTATGGCAAGATTTCTGTCAGGATGCAAATAATTTCAAGAGATATAACATCTTTCGATATAGATTGCTTTGAGCTGTGATTATGCCTGCAGCACCAGGCATGCGGAGATCTCACGGCTTCGAATTGTGGCGATCAGCTTCTCCAGATTCGGGATCTGGCCGATGTTCGCGCACTCATCAATCAGGCACCGGACATGCACCGGCAGCCTGCCG
>CACZQE010000068.1 GCA_902783205.1 uncultured Lachnospiraceae bacterium
CAACTTACTCTATGTCAGCGTATGTCCAGATAACATCGCCTGTGGCGAGACGGATGACGTCTTTCACATTGGGCTTGAGCATCTGGGCTGTGGTGTAGTAGTAGAGAGGCGCAACACCGCCGGTAGCCATCAGGACCTTCTCGGCCTCGGCAGCGAGGGCAGCGCGCTCTTCAGGATCGGTAGCTGCCTTTACGGCATCGACAAGAGCGTCATAGGCTTCTGCCCAGGTCTTGTCACCGTCCAGACCCCAGTATGCACCAACACCGGCATCCGCAGTGACTTCGCTGTTGCGCGTATAGTCACCGATGCTGCGGCCGAGACGCGGGTAGTTGTTGCCGGATGCGGAGATGAAGATTTCGAGGAAGTTGACAACATCGTTGAAGTCGGCGATCCAACCCATACGAGCGGCTTCTGCGTCACCAGCTTTCAGCTTGGTCTGCAGGGTTGCCCAGGCTTCCTGGTTGACAACGCCGGTGATGCCGAACTGGTTCCAGGTCTCCTGAACGTACTGGATGATAAGAGCATTGTTGCCGCTGTTGTTGAAGGCAAATTCAATGGACGGGAAGTCGGTGAAGACAATGTCACCGCCCTCAATGCTGCCGGTGTACGGATAGCCGAGGTCAACGAGCGTCTGGAGCGCTTCGACCTGGTCGTAGGTGTAATCCGGATTGATCTCGGAAGGATCGTTGGTGCCTGCATACCAGATGCCGTAGCCGTTGCCTTCACGCACGTTGCTGTTCAGACCGTCGGAGAGACTGTCGGGGAAGAAACCAGTAGCAGGATTTTCGCCGCCCTTGGTTACGTAGGTGACGACTTCATAACGATTGATGAGCTGACCGAGAGCGAAACGGGCAAGACTCTGTTCCTGAACGGTGAGCTGCTTGGAAGAAGGACTCATATCTTTGTAAACATTGAAGAGGATATAGTAAGTACCCTGAGTCGGCCAGAAAGCAAGTTCACCGGGATAAGTGGCATTGAGTCTGTCAAACTCAGAAGAGGAGATAGACTGAATGTACTGTACGGTGTCATTCTCATAGGCTGTCAGAATAGCAGTATTGTCTTCGGAGAGGTAGAAGTTCAGCCCGTCGATTTTTACTGCATCAGCGTTCCAGTAGTACGGGTTCTTCTCAAAGGTGATTACATCGTCAACGGCGTATTTGGTCATCTTGAATGCGCCAAGGCCAACATAGGTATCAGGATTGGTTGCCCAGATGCCTTCATTGTCAGCAAGGTCAACGCGGACAGGATAGAAGGGAACAAATGCGCAGAGGTCGAGGAAGTAAGCACAGGGCTGCGGAAGGTGCACAACAAAAGTGCGTGCAGCATCATCCACATCGATAGCAAGGGACCCATCTTCCGCGCGGTCGATTACATCGTAAAGAAATCCGTAGTCAGCACCGAGTTCTGCAGAAGCGGCGCGCTCCCAGGCTTCTTTAATCTGGGTTGCGGTGCAATCTGTGCCGTCAGACCACTTCAGGTTCTCACGGAGAACGAAGGAGTAAGTCAGACCGTCTTCAGAGACTTCGTAAGACTCCGCAATTTCCGGAGCCATAACAGGCTCTCCGCTTTCATCGTACTGGAAGCCCGTCAGACCTGCAAAAGCAGAACGGATGATGTTGGAACCAGTTGATGCACTGTTGAGTGCAGGATCCATGGACAGGGGCGTGCCGCCACCAAGAAACATGCTGATGATTTTGGGTTCATCCGCAGATGCGAAAGAAGCCAGACTCAGCACCATCACGAGAGCGAGCACAAGAGCGATAGTCTTTCTCATTGATTTTCCTCCTTTTAGGAAAAATATAAAATTTATGTTCACGCCTTTCAGCTGTAAACACCAAAGTTAAACGTTGTGGCAGGCAACGAAATGACCGGAAGAAACCTCTTGCAAAGAAGGGCAGATTTCAGCGCATTTTGCCGTTGCCCTGCTACAGCGGGTTCGGAATGGACAGCCGGATGGTACATTCAGGGGACTCGGCACATCACCCTCCAGAACGATTCTTTTTTGTTTCCGGCTCTCTTGCGGATCAGGAATAGGTACGGCGCTCATCAGAGAGATCGTATAAGGATGAAGCGGATGCCGGGTCAGTTCATTGGAACCAGCCAGCTCCATCATATGGCCGAGATACATTACAGCAATGCGATTGGAAATGTGTTTTACCACACTGATGTCATGCGCAATAAACAAATATGTCAGGCCTAATTGGTCCTGGAGATCCTCCAGCATATTGATTACCTGTGCCTGAATAGAAACATCCAATGCAGAAACGGGCTCATCACAAACGATAAATTCAGGGTTGGAAGCGAGAGCTCTGGCGATACCGATACGTTGCCGCTGCCCGCCGGAAAACTCGTGCGCATATCGGGTGGCATGCTCTGTGTTTAATCCGACAAGGCTCATCAGCTCCCGCACACGTTCTTCCCGTTCCGTTCTGTCGGAACAGAGATGATGCACATCGATTGGCTCTGCCACAATGTCCGCCACAGTCATGCGGGGATTCAGAGAAGAATACGGATCCTGAAACACCATTTGCGCACGGCGCCGGAATTCCCGCAGAGTATCTTTGTCCTTGATCAGCTTCCCGTCAAACCAGACTTCTCCGCCTGTCGGTTTATAGAGCTGCAGCATTGTGCGGCCGACGGTGGTTTTTCCGCAGCCCGATTCCCCGACAAGCCCTAATGTTTCTCCTTTCCTGATATCAAAAGAGACATCATCTACCGCTTTCAGCATGGTCGTTTTCAGAAATCCCGTCGAAATCGGAAAGTACTGTTTCAGATGGCTGACCTGAACGAGATAGTCAGGATTCGGGATAAAAGATCCTTTTTCACTCATGATTCCTCTTCCTCTCTTTCAGGACACTCGGCATAGCAGCAGCCATTTTTAACATTCATCCAACAGGCAGCCAAATGATTATGCCCGACCCAGTATTCTTTCGGCTTTTCCTGAAGACAGATTTTCATGGCATTATCGCATCTGGGAGCAAAAGGACATCCGGGAGGCATATGCAGAAGGTCGATCGGGGTACCGGTAATTGGAATCAGACGGGTTTTTTCATCGTCACTCATATCCGGGATGGAGCGCATCAGACCTTTGGTGTATTCATGCATCGGATGATAGAAAACAGCGTCTGTTGTACCGCGTTCACATACACCGCCGGCGTACATTACGATCATCTCATTGCAGATGGAAGCAATAACACCCATATCATGCGTAATCATAATAATAGCCATACCAAGCTCTTTTTGCAGATCAAGCATCAGATCCAGAATTTGAGCCTGGATAGTAACGTCCAGAGCAGTTGTCGGTTCATCCGCTATTAAAACGTCTGGTTCACAGGCCAGTGCCATTGCAATCATTACACGCTGTCGCATTCCGCCGGATAATTCATACGGATATTGATGTATCCGTTTTTCCGGCTCAGAAATGCCGACCAGTTTCAACATTTCAACTGCCCGAGCTTCTGCCTGTTGGCGGTTGCGGTTTGTATGCAGAATAATGGCTTCCCGCAACTGATTTCCAATTGTGAAAGTCGGATTGAGCGAGGTCATAGGATCCTGGAAAATAATGCTGATCTTGTTTCCCCGGATTTCCCGCATCTCAGAATCAGTTTTTCCGACCAGTTCTTCCCCATGAAGCTTTATAGAGCCGGAAACGATTCTTCCGGGATTGGTGAGGATCTGCAGGATGGAGTAAGCACTGACGGATTTCCCTGATCCGCTTTCCCCGACAATACCGAGGACAGAACCCTTTTCTAATGTGAAAGAAAGATCATTCACTGCTTTTACTTCACCGGAAGGAGTGAAGAAAGAAGTATGAAGATTTTTTACCTCAAGCATGCTCATATTTCTTCCCCCTTATGAACGAAGCTTAGGATCAAATGCATCGCGCAATCCGTTTCCGAGAAGGTTGAATGCAAGGACGATCAGGAAAATCGCCAGTGCAGGGAAAAGCAGCTGGAAAGGATAGGAACGAAGCCCCGTTCGGGCATCAGAAGCAAGGGAACCAAGAGAAGGCATAGGGACGGAGACACCGAGACCGAGGAAGCTGAGGAAGCTTTCTGTAAAGATCGCGCTGGGGATCTGCATAGCGGCGATAATGATGATAACGGAAACACAGTTGGGGATCATATGCTTGCGGATGATTCGTGCAGGGGAAGCACCGATTGCCTTGGAAGCAAGAACATATTCCTGCTCTTTGATCGAGAGAATTTGTCCGCGCACCTGCCGTGCCATGGAAACCCAGTATAAAAGTCCGAATACGATAAAGATTGATACCATTCCTGCGCCGAGACGGGAAACAAGAGTGCTTTTTGAAGTCGAAACCCAGTCTTTGATGGCAACTGAGAGTAGGATTACAATCAACACATCCGGCAGAGAATAGATGATATCTACAATTCTCATCATGATTAAGTCTACTTTTCCGCCAAAATAACCGGAGATTGAACCGTAGATTATGCCGATTACGATAACAATCAAGGCGGAGAAAATACCGACCAGCAAAGAAATGCGCGTTCCATAGATTACACGGATGGCATAATCCCGGCCTAAAGCATCTGTTCCCATGATGTGCGGGAAAACACTTTGCCCTCTGTCAATCTTGGCTTGCTCTTTGGCACTGTATTGGAAAGGCGCAAGGTTTTGTGCGGTCACATCCTGTTTCGTATAAGTATAGGGATAAAAATTTGGGACAATAAAGGCTATTAAAGCAATGATCAGAATAATAAAAAGAGAAATCATTGCAATATGGTTCTTGCGAAGGCGGCGCATTGCATCCTTCATAAAAGATACAGATTCCCGCATAGAGACCTGCTGTGCCTTTTCGTCCTCGCTGGCTGGTTCAAACAGAGAGGGATCGATCTGCAGGCTGATTGGGTTTTTAAATGTTTTTTTCGTATCGGACATCTCGATTCTCCTTTTTTAGCTCAGATCGATGCGAGGATCTACCACTTTATACAGGATATCCCCAATGAAATTCATCAGAATAATCATGGTTGCCAGAAAAATGGTCACACCCATTATCATCATGTAATCTGTGCGCAGCATACTGTTGGTAAACAGGCGGCCAAGCCCTGGAACAGAGAAAATATTCTCGACAACCATAGAACCTGTCAGAATATATGCCATCATCGGACCGGCATAGGTAATTACAGGCGTTAAGGTGTTTTTCAAAGCATGTTTAAAAATCACCTTACTGTTCTTTACACCCTTGGCACGTGCAGTACGAATATAGTCCTGACCGAGCACGTCCAGCATGGAAGAACGCTGCAGACGGGTGGTATAAGCCATCGGATAAAGGCTTAAAGAAATAATAGGAAGAATTAGCCCGCCCTTTTGATTCCCCAGAGACGGCAGCCATCCCAATTGCAGGGAAAAGACAAGCAAGAGGATCGTTGCCATGACGAAAGACGGCATAGAAACAAGTGCGGTTGTAGCGACCTGAATGATTTTATCCAGTGCTCTCCCTCGCTGTAAAGCGGCAATTGAACCGAGTATTACCCCTAATACCAACGCCAGAATACCGGCAGTGAAACCGATTCGTGCAGAATAAGAGAATCCGCCGATAATCAGTTCAATCACAGTGTTTCCAACCCAGCCGGTAGAAAGGCCAAAGTCTCCATGAAGAATATTCTTCAGATAATTTAAAAACTGGATCGGTACGGGCTTATCAAAACCATATTTTGCTTCCAAAGCAGCTATAACGGCATCACTTTTTGCTTTTTCGGAACTGAACGGGCTGGCCGGAATTGCATGCATGACAAAAAATGTGATGGCAACTACAAGAAAAATCGTCAGTAAAGCCATTAACAGTCGTTTTACAAGGTATGAAAGGAATTTTGCGTTCATAGACTCCTCCTGATGGAAGATTCAGATTTACATGAATAATAATTATAACGACGTTAGCAATATTCGTCAAGAAAAATATGCCAATTTAGTTCATTAAACAGTTTTTCCCGCCTTTTCAGGCGGGAAAAACGGGTATCTTTTATCGATTTTTCATCACTGTTTTCATCCGAAGCCCATGGTCCAGAATGCTTTTACGCAGCCGAAGGTTTTTGGGGGTGACTTCCAGAAGTTCATCGTCGGCGAGGAAC
>CACZQE010000069.1 GCA_902783205.1 uncultured Lachnospiraceae bacterium
CTGAAGGAGAAGCAGGGCTTCAGGAAAATGCGCGGTAATGCCCTGAAAGAATCTGTCAGAAAATACAAGCTCATTCACGCGTCCTGCAACGGCTGCGGGGCTGAGGTCGTTTTTGAAGAAAGTGAGGCTCTTTCAACCTGCGCTTTCTGTGGCCGCAACCTGGTCCGGTCTGACTATCTTGATGCCCGGAATATGCCGGAGAGTGTGATCCCCTTTGGACTCACCCCTGAAGAAGCCAGGGACAGGCTTGGAGAATGGTGCCATGCCAACAGTGGGAAGGTCGAAGCAAAGAAATTGGCCGGTTTGGTCCCGGAGCTGAAGGGCTTCTACCTGCCCTACGAGCTGGTGCAGGGACCGGTCCATATGAAGGTGTCCAGGATGGATGGGGCAAGAAGTTACAGATGTGAAGGCTTTATGCGGGATGAATTTGTGAACCGGTCCAGACAGCTTGACAATCTCCTGCTGGACGGAATGGAGCCTTTCGACCTGGACGGCCTGACAGAATTTGACTTTGCCTATGTGGCCGGCCAGCGCGTAAAGGTATCGGATATTGAAGATAAGGTACTGGAGGCCCGTGTCCGCGAAGAGGCGGAAAAGGCTTACAGGCCTGCTGTAAGAAAGACCCTTGAGACGAAGGCGGTGGAAGTGGATGCTGATGTAAGCTCTGCCGTAAGGCTGCCGGTCCTGCTGCCGGTCTATTACATTTGCAGGGGAGACAGCATGGCTGCCGTGAACGGGCAGACGGGGAAGGTCAGCGTCCGGGCAGAGAAAGAATCCCACTACCATTTCCTGCCCTGGTGGCTGAAGGCTATTGTGGCAACGCTTCTGTTTACAGGTATCATTTTCGGGGTATTCTGCCTGTTCGGAATGGACAGGGGAACAAGCCTGCTTCTAACCGGAGTGCTTACTCTGTACTTTATCGTGGTTACCCTCTGCCTTTACAGTGATACCACCAGAAACAGTTTCTCCGTGGTGTCGGGCAGAGAGATATTTACATCGGGTGAGAAGACCTTTCACCGTGACCGGGGAGAACTTGTACTGGATGAAAAGCTCCTGGCAAGAAAGATTGAGGATCCCGTATATTTCAGCAATATCAATGGAAAAGAGGAGCCGGTTATCCTGCGCTTTACCTCTCCGGTGCGGATTGCACGAATGCTCCTTCTGGCGACAGTTGCCCTCTTTCTGCCGGTCATCATTGCCCTCTTCCTGAACGGCTTTAACTTCAGTCAGCTGAATCTGGGAGGCTCGGCCGTCTGGTTCTGCATCGCGGTGCCGGTAGTACCCATCTACCTGCTTAAATTCGGTATCGTGGAACTCCACGACAATCCCTGGATCTACCGGATCAGAGAGGGCGGAGGCAAAAAACGCTACAGGCCAAAGGGGGATAAGATCAGCAAGGACACAGTGATGGATATCCTGCGGATCGTTTTCATACCTCCGGCAAGTCTGGCGGTATGGTTTGGCATCATATGCTTTTTTACCATGTGCTATCTGACGGCTTTCGGGTGGTAAAAAACAGGGCTTTTGCCTTTTTACCGGGTTCCTTCGTGCTTTTGGAGAGGTTTTCCATCAATCATTATAAAAACTATTTCTTACATGACAGTAAAAAAATTCTCTCCATCAAAATGGAAGTATATCTCATTATACATGACTAATTTTACCTGTTTCCATCAATACAGATGTTTTGTATATCTATCCATGAAAAAGAAGGAGGAAAATATTACCAAATTCTATCGTGACATGATTTATACATGAAAAATAAGGAAAATGTACCATCAATACACCTAATAATATAAGTATACATGACATGTATCCCTGAACGTCCATCAAATAATAAAGAAGAGGCTTATCATGATTGAATATAATGGGTTTTAAATTATTTAATACAGGAATTATCAGTATTGGAGAAATTGTAAAGCTTTGAAAAGAGGATTCCCATGTACACATCATTAGAGCAGGCAATCAGAGACATATTCGGCAGCGGCCGCACTGTTGACAAAAAGCGGTCTGTCCCGGGAGGGGATATCAACAGGGCCAGCGCCCTGACACTGGATGACGGCACAGTCATCTTCATGAAATCAAATGCCCCCGGATTTCTTGATAATTATGAGGCGGAAGTGGAAGGCCTGGAGGCGATCAGGAAGACAGGTGCCATTGGCGTGCCGGCTGTTCTGGGCCTCGGCAGGGAAACCGGCTTTTCCTTCCTGCTCCTGGAATACATTTCAGGGGGAAAGAAGATTCCGGATTACTGGGAGATCTTTGCAGAGGAGCTTGCTGCCATGCACAGAAAAGGCCGGGGAGAAGTCTATGGTTTTGACAGGGACAACTGGATCGGTGCCGGAAAGCAGATCAACAGCACCCGACATTCCTGGATCGATTTCTTCAGAGACTGCAGACTGAAACCCCAGCTGGCACTGGCGGACAGATACCTTTCCCCTGAAGACAGGAAACGGGCAGATTACCTGCTTGCTCATCTGGATTCTTATCTTTGCGAGCCGGAGGCACCCGCCCTGATCCACGGCGACCTCTGGGCCGGCAACATGATCACAGGCAATGACGGGAAAGGCTGGCTGATCGATCCTGCGGTATATTACGGCCATCCGGAAGCTGATCTTGCCATGACGGAACTCTTCGGCGGTTTTTCCGGGAGATTCTATGCCGCATATAGAGAAGTCTCTCACCTGGAAGCGGGCTATGAGGACCGCCGGGATATTTACAATCTGTATCACCTGCTTAATCACCTGAATCTTTTCGGAGGCGGGTATCTTGGTTCTGTCCTTGCTGTTCTCAAAAGATACAGCTGAGGCGGCTGGTCAACTTAGACAGCCTATTTATCCTGTTTTTTCCAATTCCCGCCCCGGGCAGATGATATAATCATTATGAGTAAATGTCCTGATTTTCCATTTGCCGGAGGTGATAGCAGTGTTATCGCAATGGAATAAAATGTGGATTGAATTCAAGGAAAAGAACGGCTGTGACAGTGACGTCATGCTGGAAGAGGTGATCTTTGACGCTCCAAACGGTGTGGAGGCTTCTTTTGACCTTCTTGAGATGCTGGAGGGTAAGTATATCCTGCATCTTACAAAGCGTTTTCACATTTACCGGGCTGATTTCGCAAAGTTCCTGCTCTATCATGAGTTTACTCATCTGATGGATTTTATTGAGTTTCCTTTTGAAAAGCCGACCCTGGATGATATCCGTAAAGGGAGGATTATAGAGGACAATATCAATACTGCATCGGACCGGAGTATCTTCGGTACTTACGGCGAGATCCACCTGCCTCAGAAGATTTCGGGCGAGAATATTTTCGAGGGAGATGCCGGCAAGAGACTTTTTGATTATATGAATACCTGGTCGGAATTCCATGCCTGCCAGATTGCCTTCAGGGAAATCATCGGCAGTCCCGAAGCAGGCACAGTTATTGATGTTACCAAGAACCAGGTGCCGGGGCCTTTCCGGGATATCTCCATCCAGAAGATGCTCAGTGACTGCCTGCGGCGTGCCCATCTCACCTATCGTAAGTTTGCGGC
>CACZQE010000070.1 GCA_902783205.1 uncultured Lachnospiraceae bacterium
ACGGCTGCCTACTTTGACCCTGGGGGTCTTGCCTTCATCGCTTTTACAACGGAATACATTTTAGCAAAAGGCAGTTCATCTGTCAAGACACAATTGGCCCGCCTCATCCATCATGATCAGCTGCCGGCCTATGCGGCTGTGCTCTCCAAATACGGCTTTTCTTCCTGCCAGGGTCTGATACCAGCTGTCTTTGCTGATTCCGTCGGAAACCACCGGGTACAGCATGATTTCGGTTTCGGGGAATACCATCTTATAGTACATGAGTGCTCTGCGGCTGTGATGGGCTTTGCAGCAGAGTATTGCCTTCGCAGGTATCTGTCCCAGCTCCAGGTGGATCTGCCGGGTATTCTGCGCATTTTCCAGTGTGAAGGTGGCTTTTCTTTCGGGGATGACTGCCTCCCGGGCTACTCCTTCTCCAAGAAGAACCGCCTCGATCAGGTCTGCTTCGCAGGCGAAGTCAGTTCCGTACATTTGTCCGAATTCCGGGTCAGGGATAAATCTTCCCTGTTCTTTTGCATAACTTCCGGAGGGAATGATCAGAGGGGCCATTCCTTTTTTGTAGAGCTCTGCTGCTGCCGGCGCGTGATCGGGCCTGGCATTTCCCGGAACCCATATGACATCTGCTGCCGTCAGGGGAGTTTCCACAAAGATGAATTCCGTGATTTCACGGATCATGGCAGGGTCAATCCTGTACATTCTCTTCCTCCTTTTCCTGCTTTTTCTCCTTTTGTCCGCCGGTCAGAGCCTTCTCCCTGGCCCGCCGCCTTCTGTTGTATCTGGGGCGGATGATGGAAACCAGCTGGTGGTAGTTTTTGCTGTTCTCCAGAAAATAGTTGATTTCCGCTCCATAAAAGACCATGGACATACACCAGTAGAACCAGAGAAGCAGGATCATGACACCGGCCATACTGCCGTAGAGATAATTGAAATTAGTGAAGCTTCTTACATAGAGAGAGCAGAGATAGGAAATGAAGATCCAGCTGAGGGTACAGAGCAGGGCGCCCGGAAGCTGCCGCCAGAAACTGCTTTTCCTGTTTGGAATATAGCGGTAGACCAGCATAAATATAATGGTAAGGATAAGCACGGAATACAGTGTCCTGACCTCGATAAAACGGCCGATGGTATAGGAAAGGAAGGGCCATCTGTCCTTGGCGTAATCCAGGATACTGTTGCCGAAGACCCACACGATCAGGACGGTACCGATTATGATTGCGAAAAGAAAAGTATAGACCATACTGATCAGACGCAGAACCAGATAATTCCTGTTTTCATCGATATCATAAACTGAATTCAGACCGATAATAATGGAGTAAACACCTCTGGACGAGGACCACAGGGCAACGACAAGAGAAAGTGTCGATACGGTCCTGCCAGCTCTCCCGTAGACTTCATTGACGATTCCATTGATGAAAGAGCTGTTCTCAAAGGAGGCCAGTTCATTCAGCACATGGATCACATCATATTTGGTAAAGGGCATATACTGGGTCAGGGTCAGGAGAAAGATCAGGAAGGGGAAAATAGAAAGCAGCATAAAGAAGGCACTCATTGCTCCAAATGGTGCCACATGGTCATCTGTACACTTTTTAATAAAATCTTCTATCAGCCGCAGAAGACTGCGTATACGATTGGCCATCGGATTTCCTCCCCGGACTGATGCCGGCTGCTGCGTAAGTTTTATTATACATAAAAAGCCGCCTCACGAATGAGAGGCGGCATTTTCTTCAAACCCAAAATGCCGTTTCCTGCGATTTTGATTCCTAGCCTCAGCCAGGTGGGTAACTTCAGATGAGTCTCTGACTTCCTCCGGTCAGCGAGGCCTGTCATCCTCTCAGCGATATCAGATTCCCTATATCAAAAATGTAGGTTCAAAACAGCAGGGGATGTCGAACATTCCAGGCTATTGTTAAGTTTACTATATCTCAACTATGCGCAAAATTCAAGGAAAAATTACGCAAGATAGAGCCTCCCGTCCTTCACGAAATAGTCTCTGTTTTTGTGTCTGAGGAGTCTGTTTTTCATGTAGCGGATAAAATACGCTTCCCCCCTGACGGCCAGCATGGTCAGCAGGTATCTGGTCAGGTAATCAGTCTCCTCATTGATCAGCATAAAGTCTCTTCCGCGCATATAGTATTCGAGAGCGCTGGAATCTTTGTAATTCTCTTTCTGATAGTTCTTGCTGGCGCAGATTCGGTCGATCACCATTTCCGCCACATACTTTTTCGGCATTTTCATGCCAACGAGAACCGGGGCGGCCTTACCACTGCCCCCGTCACCCGAAACGGAAAATGTATAGTCGATCCAGTATTCGAAGTGGTGGGGATTTCTTCCCTTGTGATGGAGCCAGCCCTGGGAGCAGGTGTGCAGTTCTTTTTCTTTGTTGATGGGACTGCGGTCTCCCTGGTAATACTTCACACCGGGCAGAAACTCGATCCTGCTGTATTTGGAAAGGTCATGCAGCAGGCCCTGCTTGTAAAGGCCTACCTGAAAGCACATTTTCATCACCAGGAGCTTATGTCTTGTAATCGTCACAAAATGTCCCTTAAGATCCATGTCAGCTTTCCTCCTCTCCCTCATCAAAATTCACCAGAGACCTGACCGTATAGATCGGGCGGCCTCTTACCTCCCCCAGGATCACGGACAGGTACTCTCCCATGATGCGCAGAAGGAAAAAGAGGATGGTGAACATAAAACACATGACAACAATAATAGTTGCATATCCGCTTGGAGCTCCGCTGGTCAGTCTGGTATAAATGGTGTATGCCATCATCAGAAGGCCGATCAGGGCTGCGACAGTCCCGCAGAAAGATGCGATCCTGACCGGGATATCGGAGTAGCTTAAGAAGGCCTGGAGAGAATATCGGAAGAGCTTTCTGATGCTGTATTTACTCTCTCCCGCCGCCCTGGGTGCCGCCACATAATCCAGAGTTGTGGACGAAAAGCCTATATTCTGGACATAGGCCCTCAGAAATCTCGAGGACTCTCTGTAGTGTTCCCTCAGGATCCGGGCCGGCTTTTCCGTAAAACCGAAAAAGTCCGATACATTTTCATTGAATTCCACGTTGGAAACAAGATTTAAAAGCCAGTAAAATGTACTCGAGCAGAACTTGCGGATCCTGCCGGCTCCCCGGTTCTCCTGCCTGGCCATGGTAACAACGTCATAGCCTTCCTCAAAGGCGCTGTATATCCGGGGAATGCACTCCACCGGATGCTGCAGATCGGCATCCATGCAGATGATTCCGTCTCCCAAAGCGTAATCCACACCGGCGATCATAGCCGCCTCATGTCCGTAATTTCTGGAAAAATGTATCACTTTCACCCGTCCGGATGCCAGGGCCAGACGCTCCAGGATTCCCGGCGAGGTATCTGTACTTCCGTCATTGACGAAGATCAGTTCAGACCTTACCGGCAGTGAATCAAGGACCTCCGAAACCTTTTCGTAAAATTGTCCCAGTACTTTTTCTTCATTATAAACTGACACTATAATGGACAGTTTATGGATCCGAGCCATAGTCATTACTCCTTTTCTGATGTTTATTGTACAATATCCGCAAACAAAATCCAACTATATTTCCCGGGTTTACAAACAAATCATTCCATGTTACACTTTCCAAAAGACAGTTCATTTGTACCATCCTGTCTCAAAACAAAACCAGGACAGCATTATAATATAGTCTTATTACAGAGTATGCTGCAGATGGTTCTGCAGCATTATTTTATGCTTTTGCTGTCATCACATCAGGCATCAGGCTGATACCAAACAGGAGAAATGTGATGTATATAATAAAAACAGAGCAGACTTTTGCGGCTGCTCATTTTCTGAAAGGGTATGAGGGCAAGTGCAGCAATCTGCACGGTCATGAATGGAAAGTGGAAGCCAGGATTTTTTCCGAAGGACTGATACCGGAAGGATCCTGCAGAGATATGGTCATGGATTTCAGCGATCTGAAACAGGCTCTTACTGACCTGCTTGAACCCTTTGATCATGTAACCATAGCCGAGGCAGGGTCCCTGGCGCCGCGGACACTGGAAGCTTTTTCCGAAGAAGGTTTTACCGTCGTCGAAGTTCCCTTCCGCCCCACCGCCGAGTCCTTTGCCCGCTATTTTTATGAAGAATTGAAAAAAGCCGGCTATCCGGTTTATGATGTTACCGTATATGAAACATCCGGCAACAGCGCCATCTACAGGGAGGAATCCACATGTTGACCTGGCAGGTGGCGGAAAAGTTCATCAGCATCAACGGCGAAGGTGCTCATGCCGGTTTCCCGGCTGCATTTATCCGGCTGAAGGGCTGTAACCTTTCCTGCCGTTACTGTGACACGGCCTGGGCCAATGACCCGGCCTGCCCGGCCGAAGAGGAAACAGCGGAGGATATCCTGAGATGGCTTAAAGACCGGGGAATCCGCCGGGTCACCCTGACCGGCGGCGAACCCCTCATGGCAGAGAATGTCATGGTCCTGATCCGGGCTCTTTGCGAAGCCGGTTTCAGGGTGGAGATTGAGACCAACGGGAGCATTGATATCCGGCCTTTTTCGGAAATCAGACCCCGGCCCGTATTTACCCTGGATTACAAATGTCCCGGCAGCGGGATGGAGGGATATATGCTGACTTCCAACTATGACTGCCTTGAGACCTGTGACAGTGTAAAGTTCGTTGTCTCATCCCGTGAAGACCTGGATTGTGCGAAAAGGGTATGTGACGACTGCCGGCTGGCAGAGCGCTGCCATGTATTCTTAAGCGCTTCTTTCTCGGATATCAGTCCCCGGGATATTGTTGACTATATGATCAGCCGCGGCTGGCAGGATGTCCGTCTGCAGCTGCAGATGCACAAGTATATCTGGCCGCCGGAAATGCGGGGCGTATGAAGGAGGAACTAAGTTATGGCTATAGATAAAGAAGCGATCATGGAACACATCCGCGGGATCCTGATCGCTCTGGGTGACGACCCCGACAGAGAAGGTCTCAAAGACACTCCCAAGCGGGTTGCCCGAATGTATGAAGAAGTATTCGAAGGGATGAATTATTCCAACCATGAGATCGCTGCTATGTTCGACCGGTCTTTCACGGATGACCTTTCTCTGTCAGACGGACGCAGAGACATGGTCCTGGTAAGGGATATCCCTATTTTCAGCTACTGTGAGCACCACATGGCCCTTATGTACAATATGACCGTGTCCGTGGCTTACATTCCCGTCAACAAGGTGCTGGGCCTTTCCAAAGTGGCCAGGATCTGCGACATGGCTTCCAAGCGCTTACAGCTTCAGGAGCGGCTGGGCGCTGATATCGCCCAGATCATGCAGGAGGCGGCCGGCACGGAGGATGTTGCAGTCATTATCCGGGGTACCCACAGCTGTATGTCTGCCAGAGGTATCCGCAAAGAGAATGCCTCCACGGTTACCACCACTTACCGAGGCAGATTTGACGCAGAGGACACACTTAGAAATCAGCTTTTTATGATGCTCAAATAGGGGGCGGAAATGAGAGAAGGAAAGAATAAAAAAAAGGCCGTTGTAGTATACAGCGGCGGCCAGGACAGTACGACCTGTCTGTTCTGGGCAATGAAGCGATATGATGAGGTGATCGCCCTCTCTTTTAATTACGGACAGAGACACCTGCCCGAGCTGGAATGCGCGGCAGAGCTCTGCTCGCGCTACGGAATTGAAAACTATGTGCTGGACCTGACTCTTCTGAATCAGCTTGCGCCCAACTCCCTGACCAGGGACCATATTACAGTGGACGAAGAAGCGCCGGAAGAGGGTCCCCCCAACAGCTTTGTGGACGGAAGAAATCTGCTCTTCCTGACCTATGCTGCCATTTTTGCCAAGCAGCGCGGTATTACGGATGTCATAACCGGCGTTTCCCAGGCTGACTTTTCCGGTTATCCGGATTGCAGGGATGTATTTATCAAATCCCTTAACACCACGCTTAATCTTTCCATGGATTATACATTTGACCTGATCACACCTCTGATGTGGCTCACCAAGGCGGAAACCTGGGCGATGGCCGACAGTCTGGGTGTCTTTGACATCATCCGCAATGAAACTCTCACCTGTTACAACGGAGTCCGGGGTGACGGATGCGGCAGCTGTCCTGCCTGCAAGCTTCGCAAGGAGGGACTGGATGCCTATCTTGCTTCAAAGAAGGGTTAATCTTCCAGATCATTTGAAAGGATCTCTTTCATGGCTGCCAGCGCTTCCTTTTCATCGGGGCCTTTGCAGACGCAGAGGACTGTGTCCCCGTAGCGGAGGGTGCCGCTGACAAGGTTGATGATACTTTTGGCATTTATATCCATGTATTCTGTTTTCAGATAGACGGTAGACTTAAAAGACTCGGCAACATTTACAACCTTATTGGCTGCGTCAAGATGAATGCCGTTGATATTCGCGATCGTTATCTCTGCCCGTACCATGTGGACGTCAGCTCCTTTCTCAGTTACTGTTATTCCGGATATGATTATTGTAGCATAATACTATATTACACACAAATAAAGGATCTGCCAAAAAGGCAGATCCTCTTTTTCATTTAACCGGTCTTTTCCCTCAATCCGCCAGTTCAAAAGCCTGTCCGGGCTTTTCCGGTCTCATGAGGCGGCTTGCAGGAAAGCGGCTGCTGTTGCCGGTAATATAGTCATTAACAAAAGCATAGTCTTCCCAGAAATGCATGGGAAAGACATAGCGGGCACGCACATGCTGAAGGAACCAGGTCATACCCAGGCTTCCGGATTCTTCCTGACGCGGGTCCAGTACCACAAAAGCCAGGTCGATCTCTTCTTCCTCCAGGCTCTCGATCTCTTTGCAGTAGGTCTCCTTCATATATCGGTTGTCTGCGTCCGGTTCACCCGGCCAGTCCCACCAGTGGAGATCGCCTGCGTGATAGATCACCTTTCCCTCTGTCTTTATGAGAAAGGCAATTCCTTCGTCATTGGAACGGAGAGTGCGGACTTTAAGTCCCTCGATTTCCTTCTCCTGCCACTCCTTCATGAAGATCACGTTGTCTGCCTGTCTCCACAGGCGGTCTGCCCGCCGGATATCATCCGAAAGTATATAGACCGTATGGGAGCAGGCATGTTCCAGGCGGTATATGTCTCTGGTAAAATGATCATGATGGGCGTGGGAGGAAAAGACATACAGGGTCTTGTCATAGTTCAGGCGGGGCAGGTCTCCCTGCCAGTAGTCAAACAGGAAGTAACTCTTCTCCGTTTCCACAAGATATCCGCTGTGTTTTATATATGTGACTTTCATTTTTTATATATCCTCTGATTGTCATCAATCATTAGCAAAAACCGGATTGACATGAATCATTACATGACGGATATCCGGAAAAGCCTCTTCCAGATCATCATGTACGGTATGGGCAATTTCATGTGCCTCATGCAGTGTCTGGTGGGCATCAGCCGCAATCTCAAGATCCACATAATAACCGCCGCCGAAAAGTCTGGTCTGAATCTTGTCGACAGAGACCACTCCTTTTTCCTTGAGGATGTACTCTCTCATGCTGTCAATGACATCCTGGCTGACTGAGGAATCCACCATTTTTCCTACTGCTTCCATGTAGATTTCCGCACCTGCCTTTATAATGAACAGGCAGATCACGATACTTGCCAGGGGATCCATGATCGGAAATCCCAGCATTGCGCCGCCGATACCGATCAAACTGCCGATAGACGAAAGAGCATCGGAACGGTGGTGCCAGGCATCTGCCATCAGTGCGTCGGATTTAATCTTACGGGCTCCGTTTTTGGTGTAGTGGAACATGAGCTCTTTTACAACAATGGATACGGCCGCCGCCACAAGGGCCAGCATACCGGGAACCTTTATGTGTCCTGTTCCGGCCATTATAGTTCTTACACCCTTATAACCGATACCGAGGCCTGTAAGGATCAGCAGGTTGGCCAGGATGATCGCGGCCACACTCTCAAAACGGTCATGTCCGTATGGATGGCTCTCGTCTGCCTTCTTGGACGAAATCCTGATTCCGACGATCACCACGATCGTGCTGATCACGTCCGAAAGGGAGTGTACACCGTCCGATAACATTGCGCCTGAATTGGCGATCACGCCGGCAAGCATCTTGAAAACGGAAAGAAATACATTTCCCAAGATGCTGACATTTGAAATATGCATGGCCAGTTTTTTACTGTCTTCTCTGTTCATGTCAAAATCCTCCGAATCCTTCATAAGTTCTGTCTTCCTAAACTTACCCCAAGGGTCTGATATTAGTCAATCGCAATCTTGGTTAGGATCTGTTCGGAAAAGTTTGTCATGTCTGATCAGACTGCTGCCGGTCCGCCGCCATAAGTAAATAAAAAGGAGGCCGGCCTGCGTCCTGCAAACCAACCTCCCCTTATTTTTCTGTTATCTGAAGATCAGATATTTACACAGATTTGATTAGTCCTCTTTAGCCCATCCATAGGAAAGCTTAACAGCTTTCTTCCAGCCTTTGAGTAACTTAGCACGTGTGTCAGCGTCCATGCTCGGCTCGAACTTCTTGTCGATTGCCCAGTTAGCGATAACGTCCTGTTTGCTGTTCCAGTAGTTAACTGCAAGACCTGCAAGGTAAGCAGCGCCCATAGCTGTTGTCTCAACGCACTGCGGACGAAGAACCGGAGCGTCGATGATGTCTGCCTGGAACTGCATTAAGAAGTCGTTCTTACAAGCGCCGCCGTCAACCTTCAGAGCTGCCAGCTTAACGCCTGCGTCTGCCTGCATAGCCTCAAGGATATCATATGTCTGATATGCCAGGGACTCAACTGTAGCACGGATGATG
>CACZQE010000071.1 GCA_902783205.1 uncultured Lachnospiraceae bacterium
AGCGAATTGGCAATATTGACAGCGCTTCTCTCATTTCCGCCAAAGCCGACTGAATTTACCAGAATTCCTATTTTTTTTATTTTTTACTCCACTATTTACAGCTTGTCGTACAAGCGGACGAGCCTCTTCCTCATTTTTTCCCAACTGTATTTTTCCTGATAGACCTGCTTCATTCTTTCTGACATGGCGGGCCATTCATCTCTTCTTGCGAGCAGTCTCTCCAGGCCTTTCTCGAATCCCTCCTCGCTGAACTCGATCAGTTCTCCGATATCATGCTCTTCCACAACGCTTGACATGCCGGTCCCTCTGGTCATAAAGACCGGTTTCCCGAGCATAAGGCTTTCATAAAACTTGTTGGGCGCTGCCATCCTGCAGTTTTCGTCAGACGGATCATAGATCGCGGTCATGATATCGCATTTTGTTTCCAGCGCAAGGGCCTGATCATAAGGAATACGGCCATAATAGAATATATTGTCAAACTCTTTGGAGAATTTCTGAAACAGGGGCTCCAGATAACCGAATCCGGCAATATGTAACTCGATCTCATTATGTCTGGAAATAACGTTTCCTATTGCGGTTAACAGGCGTTCATTTCCAAGAATTCCGACATAAGCCAGCTTTACTCTGTCAGAATCGCTCTGAAATGCCAGTCCGCTGTCCGCGCTCATCTGTTCAGAGGAAGGTGTGTTATGAATGACCACCAGCTTTTTGGGATGTGATCCTCTGATCTGCTGCTTTCTTTCTTCTGTGCAGATGATCGTCGCGTCTGCATGGTTGATTATATTGATCTGTGCCTTCCTGACGCTTTTCTGGAAAAAATTCTCCGGTTCTCCATAGAGAAAATCGAACAGGTCAAACACGAACTTTTTCCCTTTATGTACTTTCCATGAGAAATAGGCTGTATCGAAGTCGCAGGCATGGATCACATCATACTCATTTCTGTGCTTCCTGAGCCATTTCATCATATGGAGCTGGAATTTTGTGAAGGGCTTAAGGCTCTTCATGCCTTCGTTAAAGGCGGCTTTGTATCCAAGCCAGGTAATGGGGATCCGGGTATCTGCAACAGTGATATAGCCGTCCTGCTCCTCATGGTCGCTGTCGCGGTCCCATGCCAGGATATGGACGCTGTGCCCCGCTTTCATCAATGACCACGCTTCTTTTTCAACTCTGGAATCCGGTCTTACCGGATTGGAACGAATCATGCAAACCCTTTTTTTCATATTGCCACCCTGTTATTTCAATCTCTGTATAATGATTTTCTTTGCCAGCTTGAAGGCTCTGAAAGGTTCAAAGTACTCTTTGAAAAAATCTACTGTCTCATAAATCGAATCCCGGTTATAGGTGTGAATTCTCTGAAATCGCTCATCAACTTCAGAAGCAGGGATCGTCTTGATCTTCGTCTCGTCAAAAGATCCCTCTTTCAGATCTGTTATCTTATAGAAGAACAGGTTCTCTCCGTATTTTCTCGAGCAGTCCTGTGCCGGGCGGATCAGCGCGCCGTCCTCTTCATATCCTCTTCCTGCGGGTCTACCCACATTCTCCTTATACTGCTTGTTTGCAATGAGTTCTGCTTTGCACCCCTCAACATCGAGCGTATATAGTTCAAGGGAGAAATGACCGAGTCTGGGGCTGTAAGTCAGCAAATACTCTTTCCCGTCCACATTCAGATAAGTAGTATCGTAGTAGACACCATCTACAAGTTTCCCAAGCTTTTCCCAACGATCCGGAAAATCGACCGCTTTATACAAGTCGACCGAATGGTTATCAGCGCTCTCCGGAATCATGTATATTTCGCCCTTGTGTTCGAAGACACAGGGATAGCTCAGGTGATAGGGCTCTGAGATGACGATCTTCTGAAATACGGGTTTGCCCTTAATAAACTTAAAGTAAGCGATATCTCCCTTTTCCTTCTCAGCGAACTCCACAAACAAATAGTGTTCGCCCTTATGTTCAAATAAGAAGGGATCTGCGATCCAGCCTTTCCTGTCAAGCTTTGCGAGTCTGTACTTGTCCGTGCCGATCTTTCTGTATCCGACATACCATATTCCGCCGATAAAAGCTTTTCCAATCAAATCCTTAATCCGCATCCCGATTACCCCGTCATACGCCATACTGCTCTTTATAAATCTTCACCAGCTTCTTCACAACGATCTCAAAGCTGAACTTTTTGATCTTCTTAAGGTTGTGATCTCTCATGTTTTTCTGAAGCTCTTCGGAACTGTATATCTCATAGAGGCACTCGGTCAGTTCGGCAGGGTCCCTGGGATCAAACAAAAATCCCCCTTCCCGGTCTACCAGGTCGCGATTGCCCCTGATATTGGCCACGATACAGGGCAGGCCGCATGCCATTGCTTCCATGATCGATCTCGACAGGCCTTCTCTGAAGGATGCCAGGACAAAACAGTCTGCCATATGATAAATATCCACCATGTCCGTCCTGTTTCCGAGGAATTTCACGCGATCTGCAATTCCCAGTTCTTCCGCGAGATCCTTAAGCATCTGCCTGTCTTCCCCGTCTCCGCAGAAGGCGATCTTCACATGGCTGTCACGGATCATCCCGGCTGCTTCAATTAAAGCTTTGCAGTTCTTATTCTTCTCCAGACGTCCCACTGCCAATACAATAAAATCGTCATCGGAATATCCCAGTTCCTCTCTTACATTTCGTTCACTTTTTTGCTGCCACTGGTCCAGTTCAATACCGACTCCGGGGACATAGTATATCTTGGACCTGGGATGAAAATGTTTCCTGGCAAGTTTATAATCGTCCTTGTTGATCGTA
The DNA here is from genome assembly GCA_902783205.1 of uncultured Lachnospiraceae bacterium. The sequence goes on from CACZQE010000071.1 coordinate 2,780, forward strand.
ATGATGGCGTCAGACTTTCTGGCCAGGATCTTCTCGACAGGATAGTAGATTCCCCAGTTGACCAGGGGCGCGCCCTTGTAGAAATGGAAGCCGTGCGCCTCATAGATGACCTTTTTCACTTTCTTGCCCATCAGGCGGCCGATCACGCCTCCGACCGGTGTATTACAGTGGATGTAGCTGATATCGCAGTCCTTTATGATGCTTCCAATCTCTTCATATGCTTTCTTGTTGCTCTTTGAAACAGGGGAGCGACTGATATCTACATCATGGATGGTAATGTTGAACGCCTTCTCATCTTCCTGCAGCTGACCTTCCGGAGCATCACTCCAGTTAGACGCATAATGAAAATGCAAACCGCACTCCCGGGCCGCGTATATTGCCGCTTTTGAAAACGAATCTACTCTGCTTGAAATATTAGAAATAAATAAGAGATTTTCCATTGTAGATCCTCAATTCTGATAAATATTTTTTCTGGACAGGACAGATACAACCGTATGAAGCAGAATCTGCAGATCGTGCAGGAAACTGACGTTGTGCGCATAAGCTGCATCAAATAATCTCTTTTCCCTGACTCCGATGCTGTTGCGGTAATAAGCCTGACTGTACCCTGACACTCCGGGGCGGACTAAAAGCTTGTCCTTCTCATCTCTTGCATAGGTATCCTTGGACTCTACGTCTCCGGCGCGCGGTCCGATAATGCTCATATCTCCCTTCAGGATATTAAAGAGCTGGGGAATCTCGTCCAGGCTTGTCTCGCGGATAAACTTACCGACTTTTGTGACACGCGGATCATCCTTGGAATTAAATGTGCTTCCGTCCTCATTGCGGATATCCGGTGCGTTGACCTTCATGGAACGGAATTTCAGCATATCAAATTCTTTGAAGCCCTTACCCAGTCTCTTAGCTCTGTAGAAGATGGGTCCCCCGTCACTTAATTTGACGGCGATCGAGATCGGTATCATGAATATCATTCCGAAGGGCAGGGCCGCGACCGACAATACAATATCAATGATTCTTTTTACAAAGAGCTGGTAGAATCCTTTATATCCCTTTTTATGTTTGGACTTTTTATAGAGTTCTTCTGCCTTTTTTGTTACATTTTCTAATTCGTTTGACATGACAGGCCCCCCTCTTACGTTACACATCTGGATATTTCATTCAGCACTGTTTCGGCATTCGCGAGTGAATTATCACCTGTAGCAATAATATAACCGCAGCCATCCAGATTGGTGTG
>CACZQE010000072.1 GCA_902783205.1 uncultured Lachnospiraceae bacterium
AGCTTCCAATCTCCTGATCAGGGGCAAGACCGGAGTGGGAAAGAGTTTTCTTTCTTCCTGCATAGGCAGCGAGCTCCTTGATGCCGGCAAGAGTGTTCTTTACCTGACAGCCTACCAGCTCTTTGACCGGCTGGCCAATTATACCTTCCGGCGGAGCGAGGATAATGAGGATGATCTTTCCAGGATCCTGACCTGCGATCTGCTGATCATAGATGATCTGGGGACGGAGCTGACCAATAATTTTGTCAACTCCCGGCTCTTTTTATGTATCAATGAAAGAATCCTGCAGGGCAGGTCCACGGTCATCAACACCAACCTGTCTCTGGAACAGATCAGCAGGACTTATTCGGAGCGTGTTTCCTCAAGGATTATCGAATCCTATACTATTTTGTACATTTTCGGCGAGGATATACGGATCAAAAAGGCATTATCCGCCCTTGACGGAAAGAATGATCTGATGATATAAAGGTTTTATAAGACTAACTACTAATACATGACCAATAAAAGACATCCCCTGATCCTTTCAGGGAGGAAGGAGTTTGATTCATGAAGCCGGACGACAGTAAATTCTCTTCTGTTCCCGTAGGAAGACTTGCCATGCTCGTGCATCCAAGCTGCGCGCACCTGGGCGAACAGATTGACAAGTATATCGTAAGATGGCGAAGAGAGCGTAACCACGCTCATAAGGGCGATGCACTCTTCATGGATTATGAAAAGGATTCTTATATCATCCCCTCAACCTGTCCCCGGTTCGGTACAGGTGAGGCAAAGGCACTCATTACCGAGTCTGTCCGCGGCGTTGACCTCTATGTCATCGCGGATGTCCTGAATTACAGTCTGGAGTACACGGTCTGCGGCAATCGCAACCACATGTCTCCTGACGATATCTATGCAGACCTGAAAAGGCTGATCGGAGCAGCTTCCGGAAAGCCCAACAGCATCACTGTCATCATGCCTTTCCTCTATGAGAGCCGTCAGCACAGGCGTACTTCAAGAGAGTCCCTTGACTGTGCTTTTATGCTGCAGGAGCTTATGAGTATGGGCGTTGACAACATCCTGACCTTTGATGCCCATGACCCCAGGGTCCAGAACGCGATCCCACTCAACGGATTCGATAACATCCAGCCCACCTACCAGTTTGTAAAGTCCCTGCTCAAGTCTACAAATGACCTCACCATCGACAGCGATCATATGATGGTAATCAGCCCGGATGAAGGTGCTATGCAGCGGGCCATCTACTTTGCCAATGTGCTGGAAGTTGATATAGGTATGTTCTATAAACGGAGGGATTACTCCGTTGTCATTGACGGCCGCAATCCCATCGTAGCCCATGAGTTCCTGGGATCTTCCGTCGAAGGCAAAGATGTTCTGATCATCGATGATATGATCTCATCCGGTGAGAGTATGTTCGATGTGGCCAATGAGCTTAAGCGCAGAAAAGCAAAAAGAGTCTTCTGCATTTCCACTTTCGGTATGTTTACCAACGGCCTGGAGCGCTTTGACCGCGCTTATGAAGACGGTCTGATCTACAAGGTCATCACCACCAACTGTACCTACCAGAGACCGGATCTCCTTGAACGTCCCTGGTATGTAAGCTGTGATGTGTCCAAGTATATCGCACTCCTGATTGATACCATGAATCACAATGCTTCCATCAGCGCTCTCCTTGATCCCCATGACAGGATCAAGAAGCGCATTAACGAGTATGCGGAGCATCATACCATCTACGACGAGGCATAATCTGCCGGCAGAATTGAAGAATTGAAAATATACTGGCTGACTGCCAGACGCAAAAAATGCAGGGTCCGGAAAATCCGGATCCTGCATTTTTGTCATTTTTATGATTTCCTGAACCGTCAGGGAATATCTCTGTCTACCTGATCTTCTCCTTCGCCTCCGTCTTCACTTCCGGCATCCTCCTCCTCTTCAGGAAGGTCTGCATCGGGTGACTCAGGAATTTCTTCATCCTCCTCGGTTATATCGACATCAATGGAATCATCGTCTACATCCACATCAAAATCCTCATCCACATATTCTTCCGTAGTGTCGTCCCTGACTTCCGGCTGCTGGCCGGAGTAAGTCGGAAAGGCTTTCCACTTTTTATTTCTGTGGATTGTTTCCATGAACAGTTTCCATATTTCTGCAGGATAGGTATTCCCTTTAAGGTTGTCGACTTCTTTATAAAGGTCGCGTCCCACCCAGACTGCTGTTGTATAATAGGGACTGTATCCGCAAAGCCAGCCGTCTACATTACTGGTGGTGGTTCCTGTCTTGCAGGCGATGGGCATATCCTTGCCGTCAAATTTACAGACCCTGCCGGTTCCTTCTCCATCCGTGACAACACTTTCCAGAACACTGGTCATCATGTGGGCCCCGTTGGGACTGTAAATACTGCTGCTGTCTTCTCTCTCTGTTACGACCGTATTGCCCTGGGCATCCGTGATCTTAAGGATACAGTCAGGTCTCCGGTACTCGCCGTCATTGGCAAGAGCTCCATAGCCGGCAGCCATCTCCAGGACTGTGACACCTGTAGTAAAACCGCCGAGGGATGTCGTGTCATATTTGTAATCACTTGGTTCCAGTCCCTTGAAATTCATTTTTTCAAGGTAAGCCAGGCATTTGGACGGTCCCAGAGTCTGATAGAGTCTGTAGGTCGCCACATTACTGGACACAGCCACAGCCTTTCTGAGAGAAATGGATCCGCGGTAGCGGTAACCGCTGTTATTGACCTTGTCTTTGCCCGTCATCCGGCTGTCATCCACTATGCTGTCCGGCGTGTATCCCTGGTCAAGAGCCGGCCCGTATACAAGAAGTGGCTTGATGGCACTTCCCGGCTGCCGGAAACTCTGGTAAGCACGGTTGAGACCGTAACTCTCCTGGTTTTCCTCGCGGCCACCGACAATGGCCACGACTTTTCCGTTTTCATTGTCTATGCAGACAGCCGCGCCCTGAACCTCAAAAACACCGTCATCAGTCCGGTTATTCAGGTTCTGATATTTCCCCAGCACATTTTTCACTGCTTCCTGGAGGGTGTTCTGCTTCTCCACGTCAATGGAAGTATAAATCCTGTAACCTGCCGTATAAAGGCTCTGTCTGCAGGAATCATAGAGGTCGTCGTAGTCCTTGTCATACTGCTTTTTTTCCTCCGCCGAGGAGAAGTGGGTCTTAAAGGTAAAACCGTTGGAGACCATGAGTTTCTCCGTGGCGCATTTGATAATGTAGGTTGCAGCATAATCGTTGGTCTCGGTCTCTTTTTTCCTCTGTACACTGATCTCCTCTTCCATGGACCGCTGGTACTGGTCCATATCGATATATCCGTCCTTCCGCATTTGCAGGAGAATACGGTTACGCCGCATGACTGTGGCCTTTTTGTCCACATAGGGATCATATCTGGCGGGGCTGTTGGGAATAGCGCACAGGAAGGCCAGCTGGGATATGGACAGATCTTCTGCCTTCTTGTTGAAGTATCCCTCCGATGCCGCCTCGATCCCGTAAAAACCATTGGCAAAATACACGTTATTGAGATAGTACTCCAGGATCTGCTTTTTGGTGTAGCGCTGTTCAAGAAGAATGGCAATAAACATTTCCTTGATCTTCCTGGAGTATGTTTTTTCGAAATTCAGGAAAACATTCCGGGCCAGCTGCTGAGTTATGGTACTGCCGCCCATTGTCGGCCTGCCGTGATGGACCACCAGAGAGATGACGGATCTGGCCACGCCGAATACGTCTATTCCCCTGTGGGTGGGAAAACTTTTGTCTTCTATAGATATGATGGCAAGCTTCGCCGCGTCGGGAATCTGGTTGTATTCAAGATAATATACGTCCTTTTCTCCCCGCAGCTTCTTCAGTTCTTTACCTTTACTGTCATAGATAATGGTGGTCTGCTCGGTCCTGAAAGTTCCTTCCCCGCTCTGGCTGACAGCCGCCTCCGCTTCCCTGTACATTCTGTAGACAGGAATGCCTATCTTCCTGATGCCCACAACACCTGTGATGATCAGGGCGATCAGCAGGAAAGTCCCCCAGATTCTGATAATATTCCAGAAGAGGCTTTCTCTTCTTTTTCTTCGGCCGCTTCTGCGGCTGTTCTTTCTCCGACTCATATATACCTCCACAACATAATTATTATACTATCTGCGGAGCCAAATGTGATTAACAAAACATGAAATAAGTATTACAGGGGAGGCGGAAGATTGCATTTTTTTATAATCTGTGCCTATAATAGTTTCGGAGGTGGAAAACGATATGAAAAAATGCCTTTCCGGTGTTCAGATCAAATACCTGGCTCTGCTGGCCATGCTGACAGACCATTTTGCCTATATTTTCAGGTCTTCCCTGTCCACTGCCGCCTACTATGGACTGCGCGGAATCGGACGGCTTGCCTTTCCCATATTCTGTTTCTGCCTTGTGGAAGGTTTTTTCCGTACCACCAGCCACAGGCAGTACCTGCTGCGTCTGGTCCTTTTTTCCATCCTCTCTGAAATTCCCTATAATCTGGGTCTTCTCGGTGTCTGGTTCAACCCGGCCCGTCAAAATGTGTTTTTCACTCTGGCAATCGG
>CACZQE010000073.1 GCA_902783205.1 uncultured Lachnospiraceae bacterium
AACATATCCCCCGGCCTGCAGGAGCAGGATCAGGGGAAGGGGGCTTCTTCTCATAACAAAGAAAGCCCTCTGCAGTTCCCAGATCAGGCGCTCGCTGATCAGACCTTTCTTTGCTGTCTCCATAAAATCACCTGCTTTCCGCCGTCGTGACAGTCTCCTGTTCTGCTTCCTCACTGTCCGGTCCGGCAACCGTGATCCGCAGAAAACCAAGATAAAATGTGCTTCCTGCCCTTAAAGGAAGGGATCTGATTTCCTCGCCCTCGAAGAGGATCCCGTTAGCTGACCCGCTGTCAAGAAGAACCGGGCCGCTCTCATCCGGTTCGATCCGGCAGTGCTTTCTGGCTACGGAAAGGTCACTGAGCACCAGGTCGTTCTCCTTTCCTCTGCCTATGGTAAATGGAAGCTCTGTCACGGCAGTGCTGCTTGTTCTTCCACTGTTTTCATCATAAATCACAAGAGACAGAGCCGCCGGAAGTTTCTGCCTTACCTGCTCAGGGTCCGGTATCTCTTCCTGTGGGACAGAGTCCGGACCGGTGTCTTCCTGACTTATGATTTCCGGAACTGTTTCCTCCTCAGGCAGGGTCTTCAGGGGCAGTCTTCCGGGTGCTTTGCCGGACAGCTTTTTGCCGGACTCCCTGTATTTCCTGAGCTTTTCTTCACGAAGGGCCCATTCATCCACAAAATGCTCCCCCTCTTCATATGCTTTTTTCAGGTCACGGTTAGACCGGGTCAGGATCATGGCGATTCCGGCGATCAGGATCACCACCGCCGCCTGGGAAATAATAGTCATAAAAAATCAGCTCCTGTCTTTAAAGTAAAGGCTTTACCTTGTTGTCACTTTTCTGACAGGAGCATATCATGCGGATGATCTATATTCAATTTTGGCTGTTTATATCATTTTGCCATCAATGGCCGGCCCGCCCGGTCAGGCAGGGCTGATGGCCATCACTGCCTCTTCCAGCCTGGAAAGATTACGGCTGTCACTGTATTCCGTATCATCAGCCAGATTATCGCTGATCATTTCTGCCAGCCTTTCTCCCGCTTCACCTGCAAAGGCAAAAACAGGCGAGAGAAGCTCATGGCAGTGTTCGGAGTCTTCCTTGGTGAAGCAGAGGCCGGTCCAGATGGAGAAAAGCAGGCCGCTGCACAGATAAATGTCATTCATCTGGAAGTCCCTGGTAAAGCGGTTGGGCTTTCTCATGTAGCAGTAATCCGAGAACTTTTCAAGGTCGATCACATCAGGCGGCGTCTCCCTGCTGACAGAAGAAGACGAGATAAGGCCGCTTCCTTCACTGAGCATTTCCCGGGTCAGGCCGCCTTCTTCAAAGACTTTCTGGCAGTTCCTGAAAAGGGCGCTTTTCTTGCACCTGTTCATATCATCAAAGAGAATACGGTCCACATAGGCGTAACGGCAGTAGCCGGCCTTCTCATAACCGTAGTCTTTATTCTTCTCATTGTCCGCGATCCTCTGTAAAAGACAGAGGGAGAACCACCATTTCTGGGCGTTGGTAAGTTCCCGCACGGAATTGTATTTAAAACAGAGTTCCGGGTCGATCTGGCATCCCTTGTCCATCAGGGCCCGGGCCACATTTTCTATAAGGATCCATATCTCCTGGCTGTTGGCCAGGGAGTCTGACTTATATCGGGAGACCATGTCAATGATGATCTCACCGGGCGTGATGCCAAGAGGCTCCATCTGAGCCTTGGCCAGCAGCTTTTCGATGGATTCGATGGAGGGCTGCAGGGCGATGCAGAAGCGGAGAAGCCACTCTCTTGTGACGATGGCTTTTCCGGCCCGGATCTTGGAAAACTGGGCTTCATAATGGAGAAGTCCTATGTCCCTGAGGAACCAGGATGCCTTCTCATAGTAGCCGTATTCCTCCTCGATCACTTCTTCCAGACACTGTCCGAACTTCCTGGCCCCATCGGCAAACTCGTCCCTGTAGGTCCGGATCAGCCGGTAGAACTCAGGCAGGCTTCCTGTGTCTGCCAGAAGGACCCACAGGTCCGTAGTAGCCAGAGACCGGTTGTCTTCAGTACTTTCTTCCGTGAGGATCCGCTCCACTTCTTCTTTGACACTGTCCATCTGCTCAATATCAAACAGGCCGTTGATCAGGGCGATCCAGAGGGCGTCATCAATATTCTTGCAGTAGAGACCGTAGCCCATATAGCTCTCCAGAAGGATATGATTGATTTCTTCCAGAGACATTTCAAATGCCATACCCAGGGTCACATAGATTTCCCTTGATGAAGGCATGGAACCCCGAAGCCAGGAACCGATTGCCTGTCTGGTAACGGGGACAAAGCGGCGGTCAGCCGCCTTTTTCTCAGAGGCCCTGTGGAATACCTTTTTGGCCAGGGACGTATTACTGTAGTTAAAATAATCCATCCTCTCTTCCAGAAAGTCCGAGAAGGGTATTTTATTCTCCCTTACCCGGTCCAGTCTCTCTTCCACTTCCTGTATAAAATCCGTGATATCTCCGGATGTCATGTGACGTTTATCCTCTCCCATATCAGTCCTCTTCCTCTTCTTGCTTTCTTTGCAGTATGATCCTGACAATGTCAATGAGCAGCAGGGCGGTCACGATCAGGCCCAGCACAATGAAAAAGTACAGACGCAGCATCTGGTTTTTGAAGAACCAGGCTGCAGTTTCTATGATGATGCCTTCCACCAGGCACAGTCCGATCAGCTCCCAGGTGGGCCGCTGTTCCTTCCTCAGTAAAGCCGTATATTTATAATTCAGCATCAGCAGGATCCACATGCCCAGCATGCCTACCGCGATCTTCCAGTGACCGAGGCGAATGGTATAGTGTGACAGATAGATGATACATCCTGTGATAAAGCCGGGAGTCAGTCCCCGCAGCAGAAATGCGAAAAATCCGTCTCCGACCCGCTCTGCCGACGCATCTCTGACATCCTCCGTCTTTATCCGGTCTTTTCTTTCCTGATCACCGCCGGCCCGGTCTGCAGTCACGGCGGCAGCCTGTTTTTTCTTCCTGCCGTCATCCGGCTGATTCTTCTGTTTTTGCAGGCTCTTTCCACTGTTTCCGCCCGCGCCGCGGCTGCCGGATATATCTCCGCCGTCTCCTGTGCTGTCGCCGGAAAGCAGTCTGACCTGGTCCAGGAGACTGTCTATCAGGGCGGAGAAGGGGCCTTTCCCCTCCGATCTTCGGGAGAAACTGTGAACCACACCTTCATAGAGGGCCCTGTTGGAAGACCAGAGAGCCGCCAGGCGGGTCTTAAGGGACCCTTTTTTCAGATCCTCTTCTACCGCCAGCATATTGGCCGTTTCCTCGGCGGCCGTATCTCCGATCCTGGCAGAATATCCTTCCTGAAGAATACCGATATAGGCATCTGCCTCCTCCGGGGTCCACGGATCCTCGTAGAGATCGGCGCGAACCGCCAGTTCCGGTCCTTTCAGGCTCTCCTGCCTGCTGCTCCAGTAGGCCAGCTGGGGAACCTCCCTCATCAGGTAGTCCCTTGACAGGCTTTCCCCTGTTTCTGTCCGGCACACCTCATAAAATACCCAGAGCAGCTTTTCATAAAGGTGAGATGTATCTTTATTATCTTTCAGAAATGCGTCCGCTTTCTCGAGAAGACTTCCCGCCAGGGCATCATCCTGCCAGAGGGCGGCGCCCAGATGATAAAATACATAAGTTTCAAGTTCTCCCCGGGAAAGGCCGTCTTCTTCACCGTCATCGGCAAAGGGACTGTCCAGGTTCACGTGAACGCTTCCCAGAGGACGGTCCGAAAAGAAAAAGGGAACTGACGGCTGTACAGCAGTCGTCCGGGAAACATATCCCGCCCGGTGCCTGAGCCTCTCCGGAATTACGGAATGGATGGCGTAGATCAGCTCCCTGGTCCGTAAGTCGTAATCTTCTTCGGTCCAGGAGGATGCGGTAAAGCAGATTCCTTCTGTCTCTCCTGTCAGCGCCATATAGACAGCCCGGAGAAAATCGGGAAGAACATCCATCAGATGATATCTTTCCAGAATTTCCCGCAGGTCATAATCCGGTAATTCAATCGACAGAGGAGGAAGCAGAGGCCCGTCAGCCCGGGTCCATTCACTGCCCGGCGCCAGATAGATGCGGGGATCTTCCGTCTTCTCCTGTGTCGATGCGATCCTGACGATCCGGTTTGCCCGTCCGTCAGCGCCGGACTCACAGGCCCGGGCTTCCATCATGATATATCCGCATACAGGGCTGTAGATCAGCTGCCGGGTCGCAAAGAGACCCGTCCGGTCCCAGACGGCACAGGCAGCCAGTTTCTCCAGTTCATGCAATAGCGATTTTTCTTCAGGGACGGAGGATGCAGTAATTCCCCATCCCAGTCTGTTTCCGGTGATACAGTGGTCAGACCAGCTGTATTCATGCTGCAAAAATGTCCCCCTCAAGACAGCCACCCTCTTTTCTGCATGTATTTCATGATCATCCAAAGGACAGGCTCCTCCACCCGGATGGGTCTGACCTTTCCGACGGTCCTCACTACTTTTTCGCTTCCTTCCATCTTCTCGACCGTCTCACAGCCCAGGGCCGATACCGAAAAGAGACTGCTGTCCCCGTAATCGTTCAGGTGGCGCTGCAGCCGGTAGATCTTCTGCTCGAATATCCGGTTCAGAACTTCCTGCCTTAACAGGTGATGATCCATATTCATAAAACCGTAGTTCACCTGTTCCCGCTCAAAGAGCAGGCTGCTTCCCCGGTATTCCCGGATCTCTCCCAGATCCTCAAGGAGATCACTCTTGGCGATGGTAAGAGCCATATATTTTTCAGACAGGGCGGCATCTCCCAGAGTGGCACGAATGGCATCCATAATGATGTCGGCCCTTCTCTCCGT
>CACZQE010000074.1 GCA_902783205.1 uncultured Lachnospiraceae bacterium
TACTCAGGTACCTGAAAGTATATCCCGGTCAGGCAGTCAAACGTCCGGCTGACAGGGAGATCAAAACCATCACGGAAGGGGTATATCTGGACGCAGATTACAGCGGACGCTGGTATCCTCTGGTCGGAAGAGACGACAGGATCAGGAAAGGGCAGAAGATAGGTTATATCAAGGATCTGTTCGGAAAAGTACTGATTGAATATTACGCAGAATATGATGCGGAGATCCTCATGGTCGTGGTGACACTGGCAGTAAAAAAAGGAGATCCGATCATAGCATACGGAAGATAAGAAATAAGCTTCTCCTCAAATTATTTATATAAAAAAGACAGGCTCAACATCTAAAAATGCGAACCTGTCTTTTTTATTTTAGCCATATCGAAAGGTTATATAATTTCCTGTTTTCAGTTTCCTGTTGGATAAGAATCCTTCTAGTACTTCTGCCAACCAACACAGTCCACTACTTTAGCTTCGCCAGCTTCCATTCCGCCGGTCATATCGTAGAATTCGGATTCTGAGAGGTCTGCCGAATCTGCCCAGTAAACCCATGTATCGTCAGATTCGTTGTCATCATCGGTCATCTGGTGGCCTTTTGAGGCAACATACTCGTATTTCCCGTCTTCCATCCGATAGTAATCATAACTCTCATGACCATGTCCGGCATAATAGAAAACCAGAGATTCCGATTCATTATAGCAAGTTATCGTTTCTAAACCATAACCTGTTGTCTCCAAAAGCTTCTCTAAATCATGACTCTTGTTTGTTGCTGTATAAATCAGATAAAGGTGTCCGCTGCCTCCTTCTTCAGTTGGAAAACAATCTGCCAGAAGGTCAACTACACCATCGCCAGTAACATCACTCAGCAAGTATTCAACCGACTCATGTTTCTTGCCCAAAGACTCTAATTCCATAAAATAGACACTCTGATCACCATCCTCTTCCTCATCAGAATTATCGGAATCACTGTAATCCGACTGATCTGTATCGGGATTATCGGAGTCCGTATCCTCAGCGTTCTCATCGATGGATTCCTGCTCATCAGCCTGGTATTGTGTTTCGTCATCTTTAATTATGTTACTTTCTGGTTTTGTTTCTTCCTGTTTCTCTTTTTCCGGCTCCTGATGCCTCATGCCACATCCTGTTAAGCCAAATGTCAGCATTAAGCAAAGAACAGTCATGGCAATCAGTAAAAAAACGCTTTTCTTGTTCATTTTATCTCCTTTTCCTAAAAACTAAAAACTCGGAGAACCTTATAAATAAAAGCTCCCCGAGCATTTCCGAAATGGACCTGAGGGGAATCGAACCCCTGTCCGAAAACTCATCCCGAAAGGTGTCTCCCATCACAGTCTTCTGAGTTTCATTCCCTCCGTAAAGTGTCAGAAGACGAACACTTTACTTCAGTAGCTTCATCATACTTCACATCCCGCAAAGCTTAAGGACATGAGGGTTCCGCATAATCGATACCGGGATCTCAGTCTGCGGACTTACTGAGGCCGATAGCTGCAACTAGGCAGCGAGTGCTACTCTATTGTTAGCAATTATATTTAATTCCAGGTTTTAACGTGGTCCCGGGCCACGGATGGCTGCCTCGCGTTCAAAATCCCCGTCGAAACCAGTACAAGCCCCTGTGACGGTTTGAATCCGTGCTGAAATTATTATACTGAAATCTCTGATAAAGTCAAGGGCTGTTGTGTTATACTGTTAGTATACTATGATACTGACAGAAAGAGGAAACTTATACCTGGAATCGGGACTTTCAGATCTGATGTGACATATAATCCGGAGGTGTATATAGATGGAACAAAGCTATACGACTCTGTTTTCACCGGTGACCCTTACAAGGGGAAAGAATTATTATGCTGCCGGCAAGGTCAGAGATCTTGTCAGGACGGAAGATGGCTTTACTGCCTCAGTGGTGGATGGGACAAGTTTTTTTGTCAAGGCGGTGATCCGTGATCACAGACTGTATGAAATCAGCTGTACCTGTGATGAAGCCGCCGGGGGAGTGTACTGTAAGCATATGGCGGCAGTGCTGACCCGGATTGAGCGGATTGACGGTACGATTGTCCTGGCTGAAAAAACTGCCTCTGATAAAGAGCCTGTCAAGGAAAAAGAAGATGAAAAAGCGCTGGCAGCCTTTTCATCAGAACAGATCGATTTTCTTCAAAATGAAACCAGACGTCTTCACCAGCCTGATACAAGTCCGGAGGAAGAGGGGCTGGGATCCAATATTTCAGAGGAGTATCACTATTTTGACGGTGAGCATTTCGCAGATGGACTGAATCTGCAGGATCATGTCCTCCGGGACGCCAGAGACCTGATTACCTCCGGCAGGTACAAACCGGTCAATATTACATTTGCCTATGAAGATGAAAATGAAGAAGGAAGCCTGATCGGCCATACTGTTCTTGAAAGCCCGGATGAAGAGTACAGGAAATGGACAGCGACCCTGACTTTTGACGCGGACCGGATCAGGGAGTCATACTGTACAAATATTTCCTGTCATTACCGCTATGACCGGGAATCTTATCTTGAGAGGACTTTGTGCCGTCATCAGGTGGCGGCAATCCTACTGACCCAGAAGAACCTGCTGACCAAGAACCCGGGTGACACGACAAATTCTGCCGGCCTGTCTCTTCTGGAAAGCTTTCAGGTTGGCGGAGATGAGGCGGAGATATCTGAACAGCCGCCGGCAGGAGAGGGAATCCTGCACCTTTCGCCGGTCCTTTCCGTCAATGGCAGTGCCATCAGTGCCGGTTTCAGGATCGGCGGTGACAAGCTTTATAAGATCCGTAATCTGGAGCAGACCCTGGACAATATACGCCTTAAGCGTACCCAGACATTCGGGAAGAATACAAAGCTGCTGCTGGGAAAGGATATGATGGATGCCGACTCGGTTAAATGGCTGAATTTCCTTGAACAGACACTTGCAGAGTCTTCTCTCTGGAAGGAGCAGCACAGACAGCAGTCTTCAAATGACCAGGAGGAGATACCGTCTGTTCTGGAAATCGGCGGTGACATGAGCCTGTTCGGTGAGCGTCTGGATCGCTTTTTCAGCACAGCTCTGGAGCTGGAGAAGCCTGTGGAGACCGTTTTCGGAAAAGGTGCCGCCCGACAGAAGACTGAGCTTACTGCCGAGGAAAAAGAACTGATCCTGGAGCTTTCGATTCATGCCGACATGGATCCCAGGCGGAACATTTTCCATGGAATCATACTGGAAGGAAACTGCCCTGATATTTTTTACGGGCAGGAGAGCGCTTATTATGTAGACGGAGAAGGCCTTTGCCGGATCTCCCCACAGGTGGTGCGCCGGATCCGCCCGTTACTGGAAGCTGCTCAGGACGGACTGATCCGTATCCGGATCGGCCGGATCCATCTGGCCTATTTCTACAGAAGGACTTTGCCCGGACTTCGTGCAGCTGCCAATATTACAGAGTATGACGAGTCCATCATCAGGCAGTACCTGCCGCCGGATCCGGAGTTTATCACCTATCTGGATGTAAATGATGAGATGGTATTCGCAAGGGCAGATGTCTATTACGGGGAAAATCTCTACTCTGTCGATGATGTGATTCTGGAGTGGGAGGAAAAAATACGTCTGCAGAATGAGAGGGACCGGGACGCGGAATCGGAAGTTGCGGAAGTTCTGCTCCGCTATCTGCCATCTCATTCGGAAGAGTATCACATTTTCTACAGCGCCAAGAAAAAGGACAGGATCTTTGATCTGCTCAATGAAGGTGTTGAGAAGCTGCATAAGCTGAGTGATGTAAGAATGACGGAACGTTTCCGCCGGCTCAGAATCCGCAGTAAGCTGAAAGTGCGTGCGGGTGTCTCTCTGGGTAATAATCTGATGGACTTAAGGATTTCCACCCCGGATCTTTCCAGAGAAGAACTGCTGGATATTCTGAATCATTACCGGACAAAGAAGCACTATGTACAGCTGAAAAACGGTGATTATTTTAAGATCGATGAAAATGAAACTGTTGA
>CACZQE010000075.1 GCA_902783205.1 uncultured Lachnospiraceae bacterium
CCGAAGGGACCTGTCTTAGGAGACATAAGATAGTATTTATTCGGGCCGTTATTGTCTATGGAGATGTAGACGCCGAAGGGGTAGAAGCAGTCAATGAGACAGGCCTCCTTTTCATCTTCGTCCCACCCCTTGTAAAGGTCACGCTTTCCCAAATTGTGGAAGCGAAGAAAATCATCCCGGGTTTCCCCGGAAGTTCCACCATTAACCAGTGCCATCTGTTCCATGTTTAATTCCATCATATTGCTTTTCATTTATAGACCCTCCATCAATCTGTTTTTGTGCAGTGTTTTCCTTGTTTGTGAGACCATTATATCAGGTCAACTATCATAGAAGTGTCACACGGCTGCTCTGACATGGAATCATATAGATCTTCGCAACATGGTCATACATGTAGAGCATATTTTCACTCCTTTTGTAATCAATCCCCCCTTGCTGCTCCTGCCCCAATTCTCAGCCGAGAACCGCCTGGAGAGCATCCGGATCCGGGATTTCTATGATATGTGAATGATAAGAAATAATTCCCTGAGCCTCTAATCGCTTCAGCTCCCGGTGAAGAGAGGGCCTTGAGACATTCATCATCATGGCCCACTTTGTGATGGATTCCGGGATCCGGATTTGATCCGAACCGGTCCTTCTCCTCTGCATGAGCAGATAGAAAGCGGCTTTCTGGGCAATACCGCTGTAGGAGAGCAGTTCAAGTCTTTGCTGCAGCATATATGTTGCGGATGCAATCTCCCTTGTGAAGTTTTCCAATATGCGAATATCGTTTTGCAATAATTGAAGCAGGCCTTTTTTTCTGAACATCATGAGGGTGACCGGTTCAATCGCCATCACATCACAGGGGTACCGGTGACTGGATGAAAAAACAGCTGCCGGCCCTACCATTTCTCCGGGATTTCGAATGGAGACATTTACCTGGCTCCCATTTGGAAAAGGTTTCTGTGCCTCTGCCCGTCCTTCCAGAATGATCCCGATCCGGTCTGCCTCTTCCATCAGATGAAAAATGATCTCATCCTTATCGTAGCATTGAATATGATGAGATACCGACTCCAGAATCTCACGCAGGTCTTTTGAGGACAATCCGTGAAAAAGAGTGCTTCTTTCCAGAACTGTATAATCCATAAGCTTCTCCTTTCTTTCTATAAACTCCATTATACAGAAAAATCTATTTATGGTGTATCTGTGGATACAGATTTTTTGAAAGACTATTGCTATATTATTTCCAGAAAGAACAAAGATCCGAGTCGATGGCACTCACAAAAATGGAGGATAAAAAATGATTCGAAAGATTATACATATTGATGAAGAAAAATGTAATGGCTGCGGCTTGTGCGCAGAAGCTTGCCATGAAGGTGCCATAGATATGGTAGACGGCAAGGCAAAGCTGGTAAGGGAACATTTTTGTGATGGCCTGGGGGATTGCCTGCCAGCTTGTCCCACAGGAGCGATCACATTTGAAGAGAGGGAAGCACCGGCTTATGACGAGGCGGCAGTGAAGGAAGCACAGGGGAAAAAGAAAATGAATGAAATGAAACATGAACCACACCAGGGCGGATGTCCCGGATCAAGAATGATGAAGTTTACACAGAATGCAGAGAGTAATGTATCAGCAGTCACTGAAAAACCGCTTTCCCGCCTTGGCCAGTGGCCTTGCCAGATCAAGCTTATTCCAGCGAGAGCTCCTTTTTTTGATGGTGCTAAATTACTTATCGCAGCTGATTGTACAGCTTATGCCTATGCCAACCTGCATGAGGAATTTATGAAAGGGAAAATCACATTGATCGGATGTCCAAAGCTGGACAGTATAGATTATTCTGAGAAGCTTACAGAGATCATAAGGGATAACGATGTCAGGAGCGTGACGATCGTTCGGATGGAAGTGCCATGCTGCGGCGGCCTGCAAAGAGCTGCGGAAACAGCACTTAAGAACAGCGGCAAATTCATCCCATGGCAGGTTGTTACGATCTCAAGGGACGGCAGGATTTTAGACTGACAATAGTTAATCATCGTATAATCATTAAATCTTCCTGTGACGCTTTTGTGATATATGTCTTGTTATAATGAGTCCAACAAATCAAAAACATTTCACGGATTTGACGAGAGATTTATATTCAAAAAAGAAAGGAGATTTTGTTATGATTAATAAAGATGTTGAACAGAGATATCTTTCTAATGAAGCTCTGGATAAAGTCAGCGGCGGAAAGATGGGAGACGGAAAATACGGTGGAGACGGAGGATTCGACGGCTATTTTTCCTTCCAGTGTCCGAGGTGCGGCAGCAACCACTTCTTTGTAATCGATTACCTGCCGGAGAGAACATACAAAGACGGCACACCCAGACCAAGCGCCGGATTGTTCGAATGTATGGATTGCGGCAAGGTTATAGAAGTAGATAATGTACCAATATATTAACATAAGAAGCGGACAACAATCAGAATTCTGTTCTGCTAAACCGGCACCCTTTCGAGGGTGCTTTTTTAATTATATTCTTGATATCAGAATACAATTGTATTACGATTAATAAATAATAATTGTGGTTTTTAAAACATGTAATTATGTGCCGGAACCGAAAAAGTATGAGAGATTTGACAGGGGAAAAAGATGCAGTTTACATTTATAAGAAATGCTACATGTCTGATAGAATATGCCGGGATAAGGATCCTGGTTGACCCAATGCTCGGGGAGAAGGGGAGCCAGAAACCTTTCCCGAACTCGCCAAGGCAGGAGCTTATGAATCCTCTCTCAGAGCTCCCGGTTCCCGTTGAGGATCTTCTGAATCCTGATTTTGTCATTGTGACGCATTTACACAGGGATCATTTTGACAAAAGAGCAGCAGAACTTTTGCCGAAGGAGCTTCTGCTTTTAGCCCAGAATGAAAGCGATGCGCAAAAGATCAGAGACTGGGGATTCCATAAAGTGGATATCATAGGAAATCCGGAATTGAAGCTTCCAAAGGGTATCTCCCTGATCCGTACCGAAGCGCAGCACAGTACCGGAGAGATGGCACGATTGTCCGGTCCGGCCTGCGGGGTGATTTTGAAACATCCTGATGAGAAAACGCTATATATCACAGGAGATACAGTATGGTATCCAAATGTTTCCAGGATCCTTCATCAATATGAGCCTGATGTTGTTGCTGTAAGCTGTGGAGAAAATATGGTTTATGGGGCTGCACCTCTTATCATGGGAAAAGAAGGAGTGAAGCAGGTTCATCTGGCTGTCCCAGAAGCAGTCCTGATTGCCTGCCATATGGAGTCTTTGAATCACTGGATTCTCTCAAAGAAAGAACTCAGGGAATATGCCCTGGAAAACGGTTTCTCAGATCATCTGATTATTCCCGATGATGGAGAGACGATCTCGCTATAATTATATTATGAAAAGAAA
>CACZQE010000076.1 GCA_902783205.1 uncultured Lachnospiraceae bacterium
CATCATGGAGAACATGCCCTTCTTCATCTCGCCGCCGTACCAGGTGTTCAAAATCACCTGCTCACGGCTGGATACGTTGAAGACTACAGCTGTCTCGGAGTTGAGGCCCAGCTCCTTGTAATTCTCAACCTTTGCCTTGGAAGCTGTGTATACGATGAAGTCAGGCTCAAATGATGCCAGCTCTTCCTCGGAAGGTCTGATGAACATATTTCTTACGAAATGTGCCTGCCATGCCACTTCCATAATGAAGCGGACAGCCATTCTTGTGTCAGCGTTGGTTACGCAGAAAGCATCCACTACATAGAGCTTCTTGTCAGAGAGCTCTTTGATGGCGATGTCCTTGCAGACTTTCCATGTTTCTTCACTTGCCGGATGGTTGTCGTTGGGATACTCGGGTGTTGTCCACCATACAGTGTCTTTGGACATTTCGTCCATAACGATGAATTTATCTTTGGGGGAACGTCCGGTGTAGATGCCGGTCATTACATTTACAGCACCCAGTTCGCTGATCTGGCCTTTGTCATAGCCTGTCAGGGAAGGATCCATCTCATCCTCGAAGAGCTGTTCGTAGGAAGGATTGTAGATGATCTCCTTTGTTCCTGTAATCCCATACTTGGTTAAATCAATGTTTGCCATTATAATTCACTCCTTTTTAGATTAACTTTTTTGGCCTATTTTGAGATAATACCATATTCTTTCAATAGGGAAAAGACTTTTTTTCTTTCATTATGCTTTTACAGGCCTTTTAAACCTGTGTTATACTGATAAAAATGACTTAAACGAGGTATATAAATATGAAACCGATTATCGGCCTGACACCCTTATGGGATGATGATAAAGACAGTATCTGGATGCTGCCGGGATATATGGACGGCATCGTCCGGGCAGGAGGGACACCGGTCATGTTTCCCCTGAATGCGGACGAGGCGGAACTGGTCCGGCTGACCGGGATGTGTGACGGCATCCTGCTGACCGGAGGTCACGACGTATCGCCGGAAGTCTATCATGAGGAGCCTCTTGCCGGCCTTGTATCCGCCTGCCGGATGCGGGACGACATGGAAAAGGTTATCCTGAAGGAAGCCATAAAGACAGATAAGCCCCTTTTGGGAATCTGCCGGGGCATACAGTTTATCAATGCGGTCCTGGGCGGGACTCTCTATCAGGATCTTCCCGGCCAGAGGCCTTCAGACATCGACCACCACCAGCAGCCGCCCTATGACCGGCCTGTCCACAGGGTAACCATAGTGGGGGATTCTCCCCTTTATAACTTGCTGAAGAGGGAAGATCTGGCGGTAAACAGCTACCATCACCAGGCAGTAAAGGATCTGGCGCCTTCTCTCGAGACCATGGCCCTGTCGGAGGACGGCCTGGTCGAGGCCCTTTATATGCCTCACCACCGCTTCCTCTGGGCGGTCCAGTGGCATCCTGAGTTCTCCTATATGACTGACGAGGCCAGTCTGCAGATTCTGGAAGCCCTCATCAAAGCGGCGGAAGACTGACATTTCGAATAATGACATTTCGGATAAGACAGAGGATTGACATAAGATGAATTACAAAGAAATCAGTAACAATAATCAGATACAGGCATAACCTTACATTCTTATAAAAGGCGCCGCAGCAGCTTGTCCGTCCATTGGACGGCTTGTAACTGCGGCGCCTGATTTTTTCATACATCATAATGCTTTTTATAACATTTTTTGTATCTTTTAATATATGTAATCTTTCCGCATATTCCATGTGTAAAAAGCTCAATAAGTTATAATTATATTAAGTTATTGAGAGGGCCAGATTTTATGGTATAAGTAAGTTTCTCATTTTTTAACATCCATGAGAAATCAAAGGAGGAATTATATGTCTGATATCATTTGCAGTAGTGCGGATAAACCGCTTGAGGAGTTTCTTGAGAAATCATCTTTTGATACTTCTCATCATCGTATGGTGAAGCAGGCTAATAAGTGTGGATACGGGCTGAGTGGAGTCTGCTGCCGGCTGTGCTCCAACGGTCCCTGCCGTATATCACCGGCTAAACCTAAGGGTGTATGCGGTGCAGATGCCGATACCATCGCCTGCCGTAATTTCCTGCGATCCGTTGCCGCCGGTTCAGGCTGTTATACCCATGTGGTTGAAAACACTGCAAAAAGATTAAAAGAAATGGCTCAGGGCTATGTAGACCGGGGAGAGAAAATACGCAACAAGGATTCCGTTGCCAG